>JAGHUE010000167.1 GCA_018064985.1 Candidatus Colicola faecequi
GAAGAAGTGTATGCGGGTCAGGTAGTGGGTGAGAATGCCAAGGACAAAGATATCGTAATCAATGTGACGAAGAGCAAGCAGCTCACCAATATGCGTTCGAAATCGTCTGACGACAAGGCCGTTCTTCCGCCTCCGGTAATCATGTCGCTCGAAGAAGCGCTTGAGTATATCAGAGAGGATGAATATGTGGAGATCACCCCGAAGTCGATGCGCCTCCGTAAGATCATCCTTGACCATTTGGAGCGTAAGCGTGCTCGCCGCAAACTGGGTCTGGACGTTGATTCTGACGATGAAGAGTAATTCAGAAAATCATTAAAATTATAATACAAGAAAATTATGCAAATTACAAAGACTGACATTGACCAGCTCAATGCAAAGCTCACCCTTGTGGTAGAGCCGGTTGACTATGAAGAGAAAGTGGCTAAAGAGCTGCGCAATATCCGCCAGAAGGCAAGCATCCCGGGATTCCGTCCGGGTAAGGTGCCTGCTAGCCTCATTCAGAAGCAGTACGGCAAGGCTGTGCTCGCAGAGGAACTCAACAAGGCAATCGGTGAACTTCTTTACGGTTACATTCAGGAGAACAACCTCAATATCCTTGGCGAGCCTCTCGCTAACGATGAGGAGACTCCGGATCTCGACTTCGAGAATCAGACCAGCTTCACGTTCGTATTTGACATCGCTGTGGCTCCTGAATTCAACTGCAAGCTCAACGGCAACAACAAGCTCACCCACTATGACGTTCAGGTAACCGACGAAATGGTTGAGAATCAGGTTAAGGGCTATGCAGAGCGCTTTGGCCAGTATCTCGATGCAGAGGCTGCTGAAGAAGGTGATATGCTCCGTGGTACGCTCGTAGAGAACGCTGAGAACGGCAAGACCGTTGAGAATCAGGTACTCACTCCGGCCTACATGACTCCGGCACAGAAGAAGAAGTTTGCTGGCGCTAAGGTTGGTGACGTTGTTGTTTTCAATCCGAAGAAGGCATTCAAGGACAACGAAGCAGAGCTCACTTCTCTTCTCAAGGTAACCAAGGAAGAACTTGCTGACATTAAGGACGAGTTCTCTTTCACTCTTACCGGCATTACCCGTCATCAGGCTGCTGAGATCAATGCAGATCTCTTTGCTAAGGTTTACGGCGAAGGCAACGTGAAAGATGAAGCTGATTTCCGCGATAAGGTTAAGGCTGAAATCAAGGCAAACTTCGACCAGGACGCAGAATACAAGTTCGGTCTTGACTGCAAAGCTGCTGTGATGAAGAAGATGGAAAAGATTGCTTTCCCGGAGGAATTCCTGAAGCGTTGGCTCCTTACCGCCAATAAGGAACTCACGATGGAAGAGGTTGAGAAGGATTGGACCAAGACCCTCGACCAGCTCCGTTGGCAGCTTGCTAAGGATCAGCTCGCAGAGCAGTTCGAAGTGAAGGTTGACGCTGCTGATGTGAAGGCATATGCAAAGGAAATCGCAAAGATGCAGTTCATGCAGTACGGTATGAGCCATGTAGAAGACCAGTACCTCGAATCATTCGCTACCGATATGCTCAAGGATGAGAACCAAGCTCGCGGTATTTATGATCGCGTTCAGGAGAACAAGATCTACGAGGCACTCAAGTCTGTTGTAAAGCTTGAGACCAAGGAGATTTCTCACGAAGATTTCGGTAAGCTCTTCGCTTAATCCGACAGAATGATAATGAAAAGTCCGGAACCTGCTGGTCCCGGACTTTTTTTGTGCATAATAAGATTGACTTCATGTGCAAAAGAAGGTATAAATGGATTTTTACCGTCAAAAAACGAAGATTTTCGCGGAAAATGACGGCGAAAAAGGGTTTTGATCGTTAAAAATGTAGATTTTTACACAAAAATGCGATTTTTATTTGGATATTTGTAAAAAAGTACGTATCTTTGCGGTGGTTTTTGAAAAACAATCCGATAAAAACCAAGATTCGACAGAAAAATAGGTGCAAATAGAGAACTGAATCCGATTGATTTTGTAGTTGGATGTCTTTTTTCTGCACTATAATATATTAAGGTGCATTTTGCAGATTGCCCATTGTTGATTACATTTATTATTATCTCTTCTAAGTATGGAAAGTTATCGTTTTTCCGCAGTAAGCAAAGCATGGGAACATGAACCCGTCAAGGTGGAACCGATGGAGGTTTCTGTTCCTAAATTCTTCGGCCGTCAGGTGTTCACTCGCGAACGTATGCGCGATTATATTGCTGATCAGACGCTCGAGCAGTTGTTTGACGCTATCGACAACAATAAGCCAATCGGACGTGAATTGGCAGGTAGTGTGGCTATCGGCATGAAGAAGTGGGCCATGGAAATAGGCGCTACTCATTTCACTCACTGGTTCCAGCCTCTTACCGGCGGTACTGCAGAAAAGCAGGATGCTTTCCTCGGTTTTGACCGTGAAGGTAAGGCTATCGAGGAATTCTCCGGTAGCGAGCTCTATCAGCAGGAGCCGGATGCTTCTTCGTTCCCTAACGGTGGTATCCGCAACACCTTCGAGGCTCGCGGCTATTCGGCTTGGGATCCTACTTCGCCTGCTTTTGTGGTTGACGACCGTCTCTGCATCCCTACCATCTTTGTTGCTTATACGGGTGAAGCGCTCGACTACAAGACCCCGCTTCTGCGTTCCATTGATGCTCTCAACAAGGCGGCTACCGATGTGTGCAACTATTTCGACCGTAATGTGAAGTCTGTTCGAATGAACCTCGGTTGGGAGCAGGAGTATTTCCTCATCGACGAAGCGCTGTTCGGCGCTCGTCCCGATCTCGTGATGACCGGTCGTACGCTGATGGGTCATGCGTCATCCAAGAGCCAGCAGCTCGACGACCACTATTTCGGTACGATTCCCGAGCGTGTGACCTGCTTCATGACAGAACTCGAGCAGGAGTCGCTCAAGCTCGGCATCCCTGTTAAGACCCGTCACAATGAGGTGGCTCCGAATCAGTTCGAGCTCGCTCCGATCTTTGAAGAAGTCAATTTGGCTAACGACCACAACCTTCTCATCATGAGCCTTATGGAGAAGATCGCTCGCAAGCATCATTTCCGTGTATTGCTCCACGAGAAGCCGTTCGCCGGCGTCAACGGTTCGGGTAAGCATTGCAACTGGTCGATGTCTACCAACACCGGTATTAACCTGCTTTCTCCGGGCAAGAATCCGTATGCCAACCTTCAGTTCATCACCTTCCTCGTGAACGTAATGTCTGCCGTACAGCGTCACAACGGACTTTTGAAGGCCTCTATTGTAAGTGCTACTAACGCTCATCGACTTGGCGCAAATGAGGCCCCCCCGGCAATTATCTCCATCTTCCTCGGTACGCAGATTACCAATGCCCTCAATGAGATTGAGAGTGCTGATGAAGACAAAGGTATTATCATCAATGCGAAGAAGGAAATGAAGCTTGGCGTAAGCCATATTCCGGAAATTCTGCTCGATAATACCGATCGTAACCGTACCTCTCCGTTCGCCTTTACCGGCAATCGCTTCGAGTTCCGTGCTGTGGGTAGTTCGGCCAACTGTGGTGCTGCTATGCTTGCGCTCAATGCCGCTGTGGCAGAGCAGCTTATCGACTTCAAGAAGGAAGTGGATGCGCTCATCGAGGGCGGTGAAGCCAAAGAGCGTGCGCTCTTCAAGGTTATCCGTAAGTGCATCCGCGAGACCAAGGCTATCCGTTTCGACGGCAATGGTTATTCTGAAGAATGGAAAGCAGAGGCAAAGAAGCGTGGCCTTGATTGCGAGACTTCCGCTCCGGTTATCATCGACCAGTACCTCCGTCCGGACTCCGTTGAGATGTTCGCTAAGTCCAACGTCCTTTCTTTGGCAGAACTCCAGAGCCGCTGTGAGGTGAAGTGGGACAACTATCCTGCTAAACTTCAGATTGAAAGCCGCGTGCTCGGTGATCTTGTCCGCAACCACGTCCTTCCTGCCGCTCAGCGCTATCAGGGTGTCCTCCTCGACAACGTGATGAAGCTCTCTCAAGTATTCGGCAAGGAGGCAGATGCGCTTATCGGTGCAAACAAGGATATGATCCTCAAGATTGCTGATCACAACAACGAAATCATGCGTCTGACTGATGAGATGGGGGCTCTCCGCAAGGTGGCTAACCATACGGCAGATGAGCGTGAGAAGGCTGTTCTTTTCCACGATACCGTTGTCCCGAAGATGGAAGAAATTCGTGCGCACGTTGATGAGCTCGAGCTCATCGTTGACGACGAACTTTGGACTCTTCCGAAATATCGCGAGATGCTCTTTATTCGCTAATACATATTAATACTCTCGTTTTTATCAAAGGCCTACGGAGTTTCCGCGGGCCTTTTTTTTTCGATGAAAACGGGAGAAATACCGGTTTTTGTCTTCATGATTTTCCTTTTTTCGAAAAAATAGCTATAATTGCAATGTGAAATATTGAACACAGGTGCAACTTGCAGGGATTCTCCCGTACGTGCCATTAAAAATGGCAAAAATGCGTTTTTTATGGCTTTTCCTTTCATATGTCAGAAAAAATGCCTATCTTTGCACCTTGTATATCATTAATCACCTTTGAAATGAAAAGACTTACACGTATCTTCTCCGCTGTTTCCGCCATCTTCTGTTGTGGTCTGTTGCTTTCCGCGTGCGGCAAGCAGATGAAGGTTGCCTCTGTGGAAAACGAGTTTATTTCCATCGATTCCTCGCTCAATGCCATTCAGGATTCCGATTATATCCGCATGCTTGAGCCGATTCGCGAGAACATGGAGCAGCAGCTCAATATCAAGATTGGAACAGCTCCCCGTGAGATGACCCGCTTTCGTCCTGAGTGCGAATTGCTCAACTGGGCCAGCGATGCGTTGGCCGCGTGTGCTCGCAAATACTACGATGGCGAGGTGGATATGGCTGTCGTCAATGCCGGTGGTTTGCGTTGCGATTGGGCGGCAGGCGACATCACTTTCCGCAGCGTTTTCGAGCTCATGCCGTTCGACAACGAGCTGGTTATCCTTACGATGAAGGGCACAACCCTCATCGAGCTTGCTGAAAACTGTGTGATGCTCGGTGGTCAGGGCGTTTCGAAAGAGTTCCGTGTCACGGGGCTCAACGGGCAGCTCGAGTCGGTTCTCCTTTCGGGCAAACCGATCGATCCGGAAGCTACTTATTATTTGGCTACGTCCGACTACCTCTCCGGCGGTGCCGACGGCCTTGCGGCTCTCACGCATTTCACCAACCGCCATATGACCGGCAAGAAGATACGCGACCTCTACATCGAGTACATCTCGGAGCAGAAGGTGGTTGAGGCCGTTATTGACGGTCGTATGAATCTCATCTCTGAATAATAATTACCTAACATAAACATACGTATTATGAACGATTTTCTTAAATTTTCATCCCAACACCTTGGCCTTAACTCCATGCATGTGGAGAATGTAATCAATGCTTCTGCTAATCGCTTTGCTGTTCCGCAAATGCGTGGTGAGGGCTATATCAATCCTTCCATCCTTGAAGAGCGCCAGCTCAACGTTACCCAGATGGACGTGTTCTCCCGCTTGATGATGGACCGCATCATCTTCCTCGGCACAGAGGTCAACGACTATACGGCCAATGTCATCCAGGCTCAGCTCCTCTACCTTGATTCTGTTGATTCGGATAAGGATATCTCCATCTATCTCAACACCCCGGGCGGTGGCGTTTATGCCGGGCTTGGCATATATGATACGATGCAGTTCGTTAAGTCCGATGTGGCCACTATCTGTACGGGCATGGCTGCTTCGATGGGTGCAGTCCTCCTTGCTGCCGGTGCAGAAGGCAAGCGTGCTGCCCTCCCGCATAGCCGCATCATGATTCACCAGCCACTCGGTGGCGCTCAGGGCCAGGCATCCGATATGGAAATTACCGTCAAGGAAATTCTCAAGCTCAAGCAGGAGCTCTATCAGATTCTTGCCGACCATTCACACAACAGCATCGAGCGTATCGCTGCAGACTCTGACCGCGACCATTGGATGACCGCCCAGGAGGCGCTCGACTACGGCATGATTGACAAGCTCTTCCAGAAGAAATAACACGCAGTATGGTAAAAAAGAAATCCGAAACTTGCAGTTTCTGCGGACTTGAGAAGCCGTTCATGCTCCAGGGCATGGATGGCAACTACATTTGCCCCGACTGTGTGGAGCTCGCCTCCAAGGTGCTCCGCGACCGTGATAATGCCTTCGGCAAAACGGCTGCGAAGCCCATTGATATGGCCCAGATGCCCAAACCGCAGGAGATCAAGGCCTTCCTTGACCAGTACGTGATCGGGCAAGACGAAGCCAAGCGCTTCCTCTCGGTGGCGGTATATAATCACTATAAGCGCCTCGCATCCAAGCAGTTGGGAAATGCCGATGCTGCCGATGCGGAGATTGAGAAATCCAACATTATCCTCGTCGGCCGTACCGGTACGGGCAAAACGCTTCTCGCTAAGACTATCGCTCGCATGCTCAAGGTGCCTTTCACCATTGTTGACGCCACGGTCCTCACGCAGGCCGGTTATGTGGGCGAGGATGTCGAGTCGCTTCTCAGCCGGCTCTTGCAGGAATGCAATTATGATTTGAAGCAGGCCGAGCGGGGTATTGTCTTTATCGATGAAATCGATAAGATTGCCCGCAAAGGCGACAATCCCAGCATTACTCGTGACGTCAGTGGCGAGGGCGTTCAGCAAGCGCTCCTCAAGCTCCTCGAAGGCAGCGTGGTCAACGTGCCCCCACAAGGCGGACGTAAGCATCCCGAGCAGGAGTTCATACACGTCAATACGGAAAATATCCTCTTCATCTGCGGTGGCGCTTTCGATGGCATCGAGAAGCAGATCGCACAGCGCATGAACACCCAGATGGTGGGCTTCGAGGCACAGCAGAACACTCAGAAGGTGGATAAGAACAATCTCCTCAAATATATCGCTCCGCAAGACCTCAAGGCCTTTGGCCTTATCCCCGAGATTGTGGGTCGTCTGCCTATCCTCACCCACCTCGAGCCGCTCGATCGTGTGGCCCTGCGCAATATCCTTACCGAGCCGAAAAACGCGCTCGTCAAGCAGTACATCCGTCTCCTTGACATGGATGGTGTGGCCCTTTCGTTCGATCCCGAAGCCCTCGATTATATCGTCGACAAGGCGCTCGAATACAAACTTGGCGCACGTGGTCTTCGAGGCTTGATGGAAACTATCATGATGGACGTGATGTTCGAGGTGCCTTCCAGCGGCAAAAAATCCTTTGCTGTTACGCGCGATTTTGCAGCCGCTCAAATCGAGAAAGCGGACATGCTGAAATTACAAAACAACCAGTAAATCTCCGAGTAGACGTACAGTAGACGTAGAGTGGACTTCCATGCGACTTTTTTCGAAAATACTGCCCCTCTTTTTGCTCCTTGTTTTAGCCGTATCTTGCGGTCGCACCTATGTGCCCCGCCCCTATGGCTATTTCCGCATTTCTATGCCGGAGCAGAAGTACTCGGTCTTCTCGTCGGAGGCTTACCCCTTCACGTTCGAGATGTCCGATGCGGCTCGCGTGGTGCTCCCTTCGGCAGAGCAGGGGGCCTATTGGTTCGATATCGTCTATCCCGAGCTCAACGCACGAATCAACTGCACCTACAAGCCTGTCCGAGGTAATCTCCGGCAGCTTTCCGATGATGCGCAGGAGTTTGTCTACAAGCATGCGTCCATGGCCAGCAGCATTCCTGAGCAGGGCTTTGAAAATCCCGCCGGCAATACGTATGGAGTGTTTTACTCCATTCACGGCAATACGGCTTCGCCGCTCCAGTTTTATATGACCGACAGCATCTCCCATTTTCTCCGTGGTGCGGTTTATTTCAACTGCGTCCCCAATGAAGACTCCCTGGCGCCCGTCTTCTCCTATATGGAAGACGATGTCCGTCATCTTATGGAAACGCTCAAATGGAAATGACCGCTGTCCCCCGATTCTATACGGCCTCGCTTGATCAGTCTGTCGAAAAACGTCGTGAGCGGGAGCAACGTGCTGAGGCTGAGCTGCTTGCCGAGATCTTTGGCCATCCCGTTGAGCTTCTTCATGAGGAAAGTGGCCGGCCCTATATCCCCGGTTACGATGGTTTTATTTCCATCAGCCATAGCCGCAATACGTTGCTCATTGCCCTTTCGCCCGAACCCCTTGGTGTGGATATAGAGCAAGTGCAGGATAGGGTGCTGCGCGTTCGTGAGAAATTCCTCTCGCCCGACGAGATTACTGCATTGGGTGATGATGTCCGGGCGGTCACTCGCGCCTGGTGCGCTTTTGAGGCGGTTTTCAAGCTTACGGGCGACCTTCACGCCAAGCCTGCCGATTTCTGCCTTACCACAATCCTTGATACATCCGACGAAGTGGCCGTCTTGGCCACCCTTCCCCGATAACACGATGGAAAACGACGAGAAATACATGCGACTCGCGCTCCTCGAAGCGCAGGAAGCCCTCCGTAGGGATGAAATCCCTATCGGCTGTCTGATTGTATCCGGAGGCCAGATCATCGGTCGTGGCCACAACCTTACGGAAACGCTTCAGGACGTGACGGCTCATGCCGAGATGCAGGCTATTACGGCCGCAGCCGGCATGTTGGGCGGCAAGTACCTGCCCGAGGCAACGCTTTACGTCACGGTGGAGCCATGCGTCATGTGTGCCGGAGCCATCGGTTGGAGCCAGATTTCGCGCGTTGTCTATGGGGCGGCTGACGAGAAGCGGGGCTACAGACGCTTTGCGCCCGAAGCATTCCATCCCAAGTGCCGCGTCACCGGTGGTGTGCTTGAAGAGGAGTGCCGCCAACTCATGCAGGATTTTTTCAAAAGTAAAAGATAGAGATGCAGAAAATCAATTTTTCTTCCCAATGGTCACATTTGGCGCTTAAAGTCTTGATTTTCATGATGATGCTTGTCATTATCATGCTGGCTTATCCGCACAAAAGCGGTTCGTTCGCATATCGCTTTGAGGTTGGACGTCCTTGGACGCACGGCCTCATTACTGCGCAATACGATTTCCCTATCTACAAGTCCGATGAGCAGGTCCGTGAAGAGCAGCAGGAAGCGCTGCGCGACTTCGCGCCCTATTTCAACCAGATGAAGAAGGTGGGGGCGCAGCAGCTCAAGCTGGCGGAAGAAGCTGCTAAAGGAAGTGTCTCCCGCGAGGAAATGCAGTATCTCCGGACCGCTTTCCGCAAGGTATACGAAGGCGGAATTATCTCCGTGGAAGATTTCCAGCGTGTCAAAGGCGAAGAGCACACCCGCATCACGGTGGTCAATCAGCAGCACAAGACGCTGTCTGTTCCGCTGTCCCGCGTCTCCACCCCGCGCATGGCCTACGACTCCATTGTTTCCGGAAGCCCTCTTGGCGAGCAGACGCAACTTCGTAGTCTGGGGCTCAACCGCCTTCTGCTCCCCAACCTCGTTTACGATAGTGTCACTACTGCCTCCATGCTCAATAAGCTGCTTGATGATGTTACCGAGACCCACGGCATTGTTCAGAAAGGTGAGAAAATCATTGACCGTGGTGAGATTGTTGATGCGCAAACATATACCATCCTCAGCTCCCTTAAGCGGACCATGGAAGAGCGGGGTATTGATACGGCCCGCGCCAACTGGATGAAAGTCGGCATTTTCGCTCTCTTTTTCCTCTTCACCCTTCTCATGGCGCTCTATCTCTACGTCTTCCGTCCGAAGCTTTTCAGCGACATACGCTCGGTCCTCTTCTTCTGTATCCTGATTTCGATAGTCGTTGTAATTGCTTGCCTTGTAGTGCATTACACGCCGCTCAGTATCTATATCGTGCCGTTCGCTTGGGTGCCTATCATCATTCGCGTTTTCTACGACTCGCGTACGGCCCTCTTCATGCATATCCTTACCGTGCTTTTCTGTGCCTTCCTTGCGCCTGTTCCTATCGAATTTCTTGTGGTGCAGATTGCCGCAGGTATGGTTTGTGTCCTTTCCCTTCAGGATATGGCGCAGCGAAGCCAGCTTTTCCAGACTACTTTCTGGATTCTCCTCTCCAATATCCTCTGCTACACGGCTTGCATCCTTGTGCAGAAGGGCGGTCTTGAGATGATTCATTGGCATATCTACCTGTATTTCCTGGCCAATGCGCTTCTGGTGGTCTGCTCATACATTATTATCTTCATCTTCGAAAAGACGTTCCGTCTTGTCAGCTCGGTTACGCTTGTGGAGCTCACCAATGTTAATTCCGACCTGATGCTCGCCTTTGCCGAAAAAGCCCCCGGCTCTTTCCAGCATTCGCTCCAGGTAAGCAACCTCGCCATGGAAGCAGCCAAGCGCATAGGTGCCAATGCTTTGCTCGTCCGTACGGGTGCGCTTTATCACGACATCGGCAAGATGAGTGCTGCCGGCAATTTCATCGAGAATCAGCAGGGCGGTCTCAATCCCCTTTCCGCGCTCTCCTTCGAAGAAGCGGCAAAGGTGGTCATTGCCCATGTGCAGGCCGGTGTGGAGATTGCGGAAGAACACGGTATCCCCGAAGTGATTATCTCCTTCATACGCATGCACCACGGCTCCAGCAAGACGCGTTATTTCTACAATTCTTACGTCAATTCCCATCCGGGTGAACCCGTCGACGAGTGTCTTTTCCAGTATCCTGGTCCAAAGCCCAACACCAAGGAGACGGCAATCGTCATGATGGCCGATGCTGTGGAAGCACGCAGCCGCAGTATGCAGGAATATACCGAGGAGTCCATCTCCGCCATGGTCGACCATATGATCAATCTCCAGATAGCCGACGGACAGTTGGAAGATACGCCCCTCACTTTCCACGATATTCAGATTGTCAAGCAGGTCTTCACCCGCAAGCTGATCTCCATGAACCACCATCGGATTGCCTATCCCGAACTCAAGTTCTGACCATTTTCTCCCTGCTTACTCTGTAATTCGCCCTTCATATGCTCTCGCATTTTGTCAATATGCAGCAGGTAATCTGCTTTGGTAGCGGCGTCGCTTTTTTGGCGATGCTCATCATTTTGCTTCTCATTCCGCATCCGCAAGGTCGTGAGTGGGAGCATTTCCGCCTTTCCCGGCGCTATATGCTGTTGGCATATGTCATTCTTTTCCTGCTTGAGATAGTGGAGATTCTTTTGCCTGTGGGAGGTGATCCTTCCGAACCGGCTGTTACTATCTTCGTGGCCTTTTATCAGGCCTTGCTCTTTACGGTTCTTTCGCTTGTTTTCATTCGTCCGCTGGAAAATTTCCGTACGCGTTTCCTTGTTTATCTTGGTTGCGTTACCGTGGTCAATGCCTTGATGCTTCCGCTTTTCTTTATCGTCTCTCAGTCGCTGATGTTTCCGCTTCTGGTATTGTATGCACTTTTGTATGTGTCTGCCTGCATCCACTATACGGTTGTCTTCGTGCGCGAATATAAAGAATGTGTAAAGAAGCTTGAGCGCTTCTATGCAGAAGATATGCAGTACCGTCTTGAATGGGTGCGCTGGTTCTTCTTTATGGCGTTGGGCATGGGTATAGTGGCTTTGATAGCGGCTTTCTATATGCCGGTCATGCCGTTTTTCATCCTGTTCTACACCATTTTCTATGCCTATTCGCTTGCCTGCATCGTTCGCTATCAGGTGTCGTCCGGCTTCCTGATGAAGGCTGCTTCCGGAAGAGTAGAGAAGGCGGAGGAGCCTGTTGTGCATGAATCCCGTTCTTCCGTGCTCGACGAGCGCTTGTCGGCTTCGCTCGATGCTTGGATAGAGCGCAAAGGATATTGTGAATCCGATAAAGCCGTCGATGAGATCACCCGCGAGCTCGGTACGTCTTATTCTGCGCTCAATCAGTATCTGGCCACACGCTACAATACCACTTTCAGCAAGTGGCGCATCGACCTCCGCATGAAGGAGGCACATCGCCTGCTTACCGAGTGCCCCGAGCTCACGGTGATGGAAGTGCTCTATAAGGTTGGCTACAACGATCGCACCAATTTCTACCGCCATTTCCGTCGGGCTTACGGGTGTAGCCCGTCCGATATGCGCGAGGATAAGCACTGATGTTTTCTTTTGTTTCCGTATAGGCAACGCTCCGTTGGGGTGTTGCTTTTTTTTGTATTGATGTTGTTTTTCTTGTTAAATTGCCGACTTTTTTCCTGCTGAAAAATTATCAACATACTTTCTGTTGTTCACTTTGTGAAACTTGTGTATCTTTGTTTGTCAAATCTGCCGATTCGCTTCTTATCGGCTTGCTTGATTGCAACAAACACAAATTTAATCATATTCTCTATGAAACATCATTTTCTCCTTTGTGCCATTTTGGCACTTTTGATGTCTGCTGCTCCGCTACATGCGGCCGGAAATTACATCGACATCACTTTCGGAGCGCGTGGTGAAGTTACCACGGTGTCTTCCGTTACGGTTGAGAACCTCTCCAAGGGCACTTCCGTTACCCTCGATGGCTCCGACATTCTTCGTCTTGGCGACGGTACTGTAGCTGTCGACAATATCTCTACTGCTCTTACGCGTCCGCTCATCTATCCCAATCCCGCTTATGGCGAGGGCATCTTGGCTTTCGATGCGCAGGGTGGTGACGTTGCCGTTCAGATCTACGGTATCAACGGTATGCTTATCGCAGCCCGTTCGTTCGATGATGTGGCTCCCGGCCGTCATGCGATCAATCTCCCGGCGCTTGCTGCCGGTCAGTATGTAGTGCGCTTGCAGGCCAATGGCTCGGAAGAAGGTCTCACCTGGATGTGTGTTGGCACGGGTAGCAACGGCCGTATCGGTTTGGATGAAGTCAGCGCTGAGGCTGCTGTTCTTCCTGTCAAGAGAGGTGTTGCTGCCGCTACTCCTAATGTTGTACCGATGGAATACACGGTGGGCGATCTGCTCCGCTTCACGGGTGAGAACGGCAATCGCCGCACCATCGTAATGAACCAGCCTACTTGCGACCACGACATCATCTTCGACCTCTACGAGTGCAAGGACGCCAACGGCTATTACTACACCTGTGTTCGCGCAGGCGACTTGCTCTGGATGGCAGAAGACCTCCGTCCGCTCAATAATATTCCTGACCTGACCGTTACCTCCAGTGCGTCGACATGGGTAGATGCCAATGAGAACACCCCGATGGAGTTCCTGGCCGACGGTGCTGCCTATTACAACCTGGCAGCAATCGAGAAGGTAGTGCCCGCAGGATGGCACGTGCCCTCCGCAGGTGAGGCCGACTATATGATCAACAAGCTCGGCAACCACAACACCGTGGGCAACCTCCTCAAGAGCCGCGACTTCAACTGGGAGAGACCTGTCAACGGCCTGGACTCTGTCAGCTTCGGCGGCTTCCCCAACGGCTATATTGATCGTGACGGAATATTACAATCAAAGAACAAGAAAGGCTGCTGGATCACTTCTTCCACGATGAACCACGGCAAGGTAGTAAGTATGGAGATCTCCCTTTACAACGACTCCGTTTACACCCCGATTTCTCATTCGCACAACCGCTACGCTTATGCGCTCCGCGCTTGCCGCACGGTAGCGTCGCCCTATCAGCAGATGATGGAGTTCTTCAATCTGGCGGCTTACGAGGCGCCTGCCCGTCAGCAGGCTCCTTCCCGCGTAGCGCCTCCCTTCCGCTATGTCAGCGACGGTCCGCTCGGCGCGCACTACGAGCAGGCATCTACCCGCGCCACTCTCTGGTACAACTATTCCGGCCGTCAATATGGTTCCACTGATACTGAGAACCGCAGCGGTGCCCTCTACAAAGAGACCGACAACTATGCTTGGAGGCACCATAGCAAAGCGATTATTCCTTTCCGCTCCTCCAACCCGCAGAGCGTGCTCCGAAAGATGGCAGCGCAGACCCGCGCCAATGGCTATCAGACCTGCCTTTATGCCGAGTGGAGCCGACCCTTCCGCCTTATGCTGGATGAGAATGGAGCCGTAACCGAGACTCCGCAGGTATGCGGCAGCGGCACCATTGCTATCCGCGAGATGGGCGACCTCCCCTCCGGCTTCGCGGCAGGTGCTTCCCGCAATCTGCTCGATGCCAACGATGCGGCCCATCAGTTTACCTTGCCATCCTACAACAGCAATGATAAGCTGAAGGCTTATGCCTACCACGACAGCAATCGCCTTTCGGAAGTGCCGGAAGCCTACACCATCGCCAGCTTCAATATCAAATGTATCCGAGATCTTACGGGCGATGGTATCGACGAAATTGTTACCGCTGTAGGTGAAGAAATCTGCGTCTTCGACGGCGCTACCTACCGCCTCATGTATTCCAAGAATTTCCGGGGTACGGGCGGCTCCACCCATCTGGGCTTCTGCCAGATCCGTATCGAAGTGGCCGATGTCGACAACGACGGTTGGGAAGATATCTGTGCCTTGGTGGCCGACGGCGCCAACTCCTGCCATCTCAATATCTACCGCAGCGGCCGTATCGATCAGGCTCCGATGTTCTCCAACGACGGCATCAATGGCCCCATCATTCCTAACTATGGATTCCTCAACGATATCAAGGTAGGACACGTATGCGGCCAGGCATTCCCCGAAATCTGCGTGCAGACCCGTGGCGTAGAAGTGATTAGCGGTAATGAGACCACGGCGTGGAACAGTTTCCTCTATATCTACCGTCTGCAGCCCAACGATAACGGCAGCAGCACGACCTACAATCTCCAGACCGTTCTCAACGGTTCGGAAATCCGCGGCTATCGTAACAATCAGCATGATAATGCCTCGACGGCGTCATCGGCAATGTCAACCTTTGTATTGCTTATCTGCGTGGCCCTCACCAGAACCCCGACCTCATCGTAGCCGATGGCCTCTGGCGTTGCGATCCCGACCGCTCCGTGCCTACCTACCGTTTCCAGATGATTCCTACCGTCAAGAACAGTCACCACAGTATTTTCCCAGACTGCCTCGTGCCCTGCGACCCGAAGGGCGACGGCTATCAGAAGCTCCTCTATTTCCAGACTTGGAATACATATGAGAATCCTAATCCAGCATTACGTCAAAGGTTTCGCCAGGGCGGTATTTATGAGGCGTATCTTAACAATGACAACGACAATGCACCTACTGTTCACGCCAATCTGTCGCACGAAATGGCTGGATATGGTAATTCGGGTGAAGTTTGGTCGAACAATACCGGCTGGGAAACAGTTATGAATTACAGCATAAATAATCTACCTTCTTTTGCGAGCTACTATCAACGAACAAACGAAGACTGCAGCAATTGCGCCATGGTTGCTGCCCGTGACCGCGAGCGCGCACGCCGATATGAGTATGTAGGCTATGAGCGCACCTATTCCGAGCCGCGTATCTATGCCCTCCTGGCTGCCGCTCCGTATTACAAAGGCTATAGCGACCCCGGTACCACCACTTGGGGCAAGGCGTTCAGCGAAAGCGATGCTACTTGCAAAACCAACTCCTACCACGCTTCCCTCATCACCGGCTTCAACAGGGAAGTGAATGTACCGATCTTTGGTACAAAAATCGGTGAGATTGACCTTACGGCCAAGTTCAACATGGACTTCACCAATTCTACGGAGACGTCAGAAACTACCTCTTTCGGTGAGTCGCACAGTGCCGACAGAGAAGACCGCGTCATCATGCAGGTTTCGCCCTTCGACACCTACACCTATCGCATCATTGCATCCGACGATCCGGACGAGTTGGGCGGCGAAGTGCAGCTCTCCTCTCCGCTGCCCCGTATGTTCCTCGGCCTCAAGCTGGAAGACTACAACCGCATGACCGCTGATGATTATTCAGCCCCCCAGCTCTCCCGCTATTTCAAGCACACTCCCGGCGATCCCTTCTCTTATCCTAATGAAGAGATTCACTTTACCAGCCGGGCGGATAATCCGCAATTTATGTGGGGCCGCGATGCAAGCGGCAGCACGGCAGTCGTATCCTGCGGTTCTACCGGTTCTACCACCCGCACCATCACTATCCAGAATGATACCACCACGGCCAACAGCGCAACCTACGGCTTCGACGTGGAGCTTGTTACCACCTGGGGCGTGGGCGTAAAAGCCGGTGCCGGCTTCGGCTATGGCCATACCAACGAGACCTCCCATACCGTAAGCCAAACGCATGAGGTAAGCGCCGAAGTAAAGGGTATCCCCTCAGCTTACGATGCCGAGCATCCGATGTTCCGCTGGAACTTCGTTTGGTACAAA
>JAGHUE010000039.1 GCA_018064985.1 Candidatus Colicola faecequi
GCAATACCTGACGCAGGCCAACATCACGCTGAAGAACCCGCTCTATCAGCTCTTCTTCGACGAATTCAACATGCACAAGGCGGAGCCGGACTTCAAGGCAGAAAACTGCTTCATCCGCAACAGCAACCAATATGTCGTCAAGCTGGCAGTTGACCTTCTGGCCGAGAAATATACCCTCAGCCGCATCTACACCAAAGATCACGAAAACGATGCGGATGAATACAGCCCTACCCAACTGCAGAACATCGTCTGCCGACTGCTCTACGAGCTGCACTACACCGTAGTGGAAGAGGCGCTCAACGACCTCGACCGACAGATGAAAGAGGCCGAAACAACAGGCAATGAACAGCTATTCGGCACCCTTTTTGCCAGGCAGCCGCAATACATCCAAATGAAAACGTACATCGGGCAACTGCTCGGTAAAAACTGATATGCTTTTCGAAGAAATCGTATATGGCCCCATACACAGCCGTCGGTTGGGCATTTCGCTCGGAATGAACGTGATGCCCCAGCACAGCAAACTGTGCTCTTTCGACTGTATCTACTGCGAATGCGGCTTCAACACCCCGGCCATCCGTCCGCTCATCCCCTCGCGGGAAGAAGTGGCTATGGCGCTTGAAAAGAAACTGATTGCCTTGCAGGAAGATCACATCGTGCCCGACGTAATCACCTTCTCCGGCAACGGAGAACCCACGCTCCACAAAGAGTTTGAGGGCATCATAGCCGATACCTGCCGCTTGCGCGACCGCTACTGCCCCACCGCCAGAGTATCGGTGCTGAGCAACTCCACCCAGCTCCACCGGCCGGATGTGGTACGGGCGCTCAAGATGGCCGACAACAGAATCCTCAAACTTGACTCGGCCATCGACCGCACCATGCGCATCATCGACCAACCCGTAAATGCCGATCTGACTGTCGCCGACATCAAGCGACTTCTATGCGACTTCGATGGGAAGTTCACCCTTCAGACCTGCTTCCTCCGGGGTGACGTTCTCCTGCCCAATCCCGACCGCCGGGAGCAATATATCTGCGGCCATGTGGACAACACCACCGACGAAGAACTCCGCGCCTGGTATGAGGCCGTAGAAGAGCTCCATCCGGAGATGATCATGATTTACGTGATCGACCGCAAGACGCCCGTGGAGACCCTCGAAAAAATCGAACCCGAAAAGATGCACGCCATTGCCGCCCCGCTCCTTGAGAAGGGCTACAAAGTAAGCGTCAGCTGCTGATATGAAAATCCTGATAGCACCGCTTAACTGGGGGTTGGGACACGCCACAAGGTGTCTCCCCCTCATTGTCCGCCATCTCCGGGCGGGCGATGATGTGGTGCTGGCGGGCGACGGAGAAAGCGGCCTTCTGCTCCGCAAACATTTCCCCGGCCTCCGCTATATTCCCCTCCCCGAACTCAACCTTCGCTACAGCAAAGGCCGCTCGCAGACAGGCGCTGTGGCCCGGATGATTCCCAAGATTCTTGTCTGGTCGGCTGCCGACCATAAAACGCTGGAACAGCTTCTCCGCCGCGAGTCGTTCGACCTGGTCATCAGCGACAACCGCCCCGGCCTCTATTCCCGCCGATGCCGCTGTGCCTACATCACCCATCAGTTGCTTATCCGCATGCCTGGGGGGCTCCGGTTTCTGGAAGACATGGGGCACAAGCTCCACCTCCGCATCATCCGTCGTTTCAGCGAGTGTTGGGTGCCCGATTCGGAAGGAGAAAACAATCTCTCGGGCGATCTGGCCCACCGCTATCCGCTGCCGCAGAATGCCCGATTCATCGGGCCCCTCTCGCGCTTCGAATACGTCCGTCCGGAAGAGGGCCCCGGAGAATACGATACCGTGGCGGTAATAAGCGGTCTGGAGCCTCAGCGCTCGCTCTTTGAGAAAGCTGTCCTCGATGAATATGCCGGAAAAAACGAACGGCTGCTCGTTGTGCGGGGTAAGATAGGTGGAGCCAACATGACGGTCCGCAAAGGGAATGTCACCCTCATGCCCGCCATCTCCGACGAGTCGCTCGCCCGCCATCTTCTTTCTGCCCGGACGGTAATATCCCGCAGCGGCTACAGTTCCATTATGGATTATGCCGCCCTCGGCCTGCCGGAGAAGCAGCGGCGGGGCGAACTCTCCCTCCGCCTCGTGCCCACCCCCGGCCAGCCGGAGCAGGAATATCTGGCCGAATGGATGAAGACGCACACAAGAAATTAAGCATCGCATACACCTCAAAAAAAATGCAGCCATACACCCGTATGACTGCATTTCTTATTTTATTGCGGCGCCTCACATAATCAGCACCTTCAGCATCTTATGCCCGGACGGCTCCGCGCCGGCACCACTGTTGCAGAATATGAGATAAACGCCCGGACGGACACGCCGGCCCTGATCATCACGCATGTCCCAGACAGCCGTGCCGCCGTTTGCTTCAGTAGAGCATACCAGATTGCCCGATGCATCCGTGATACGGATGGGAGCATCCTCCATCAGGCCGGTTATGGTAAGCAGACCCTGATAATCCGGGCGAACGGGATTGGGATAGACGTAAGCTTCTTCGAAATCATCAGCAGGAGCCGAGGCATCGCCCTTATAGGAAACGAGTCCGCCGGTCGTACCGAAGAACACCTCACCCGAGGCTTCATCAATACCGATGCTGAGGATATGGTCTGTCGGCAGAGGCGTATTCTTGGCCGTGAAATGCTTTACGGTCTTCGTCTCATATCCGAAGAGATCGATGTCCATCAGATACGCGCCCGAGGTGACAGTGCCTATCCAGAGCCGATTGCCGCCATCCACAGCTATCGCATTGATCTGCTCTGTGCCGAGCATATAATCGCCCAAATCACTGCCGTCGGTGCGAACGATGATAATCCGGGAGCAACGGTTCGACGTAAAGAAATCTACTGACGACGGAATCATGAAGAGACCCTCTTTCGTACCTACCCAAAGCGCACCGTTGCGGTCTTGCACGGCGCTGTGAATCTCGCTGGGAGTGATCACCTTGCCCTTCCCGTCTACGAACGTGGAACGGAAGACTGTGCGGTCGTCCGACGGATCAAGCGGAGTTCCGCGGTCGTCAATAAGCGCCACACCGGCCGGGATACGACAACTGATCACCCATTTGTAATTGGGGCGCTGATTGTCGATAATGATGTCTCCCGGGGTATGAATCACCTGCCCTGCCGCCGATATAGAAGCCCACTGACCATGCGGAGAAAGTACATGAACGGTCTTGGCTGCCGAGGCATTGGCCGTCCAGAGGTTGCCCTCCCGGTCAAACGCAATACCGTCCACACGCACGTAGTTGGTGCTGGTGCCGGATGCGGACACGTAGGGAGAATTGCCGAGATTATAGTTTTTCACCATATCCTGCCCGCGAAACTCATAGAGGCCCTCGCCATAGGAGGAGCAGAAGAAATGCTCCGGATCGGCCGGATCAATGGCCGCACGGGTGAAGTCGAAATCATAGCGGTGAGGCGAATTGGCATGAATCCGGTCGTACGGGATATTGCTCCACTCGCCGTCTTTGTAGATCATTACCGTAGCAAAACGGGCATTTTCCGACGTCCATCGGCCGCCCGGCACCATAATCATCCTGTCGGCGGAGAAGGTCATCCTGTACGGGTAATTCACGGCCGGCCCGTTGGGGAGGAAAGCCGTCCGATGTCCGTTTTTCTCGCGCACGAGTCCTTCCGAATACGAGGCCATATAGTCGGCATCGTCGGCATTCAGGAAGCGGGAGAAATGCCAGGGGAAAACAATGTCCGTGCGGCTCTCGAGCGGAAACGCCTGCCAGGCAGCAAAATCCACGAGATTATCTCTGAGACAACCCGCATAAAGAACGGTCTCCGAAGCGGCATAGATGCTGTCGCCTGCCAGATGAACCCGGCGGAGCATCGGATTGGCTGCCTGAGTGGGCTGATACCATTCGGAAATCTCCTTGCGCGACAGATTGAGCACCAGAAGGCCGAAATCGCAAGCCAGATAGGCGTTGTTGCCTTCGCACGCGATGTCGCTTGCAAGTTTGCTCACACCGCTCAACTGCTTGCGGGCAAGGTCGGTAATGGTAGAAATAGAGCCGTCCGGAGATATGATGTCAAACATACCGTCGCCGTAAGCGATCAGAAGCCTGTTGTAAGGCGCACCGATGATGTGACCGATATTCGAGCCGGAAAGGCCGCTGAGGGTGTTGTGCAGACGTAGCTCCTCGTCGGCTTCCGTACTGACGGAGAAAAGCGCCCCGTCGGCCAGCGCATACATCCGATGCGCGGCATATGCCAGCTCACTCACATCGTTGTAAGCGGAGTGAATCGTCCATCCGTTCATCATGCCCGAATAATCCTCGGTCATGAATTCGTCGTCAGAAAAAGACTGCGCAGATGCGGAACCGCAGAACAGTAGCAGCAGAAGCGCTATGTGGAGAGTATGTCGTTTCATTCGTTCAGCTTGCATTTTGAAAACTTTGCGACTGCAAAGTTAAAGATTTTTTTTTGAATACACAAGCGAAAGTGAGGATAGTTAATTATTCTTAAGAAAAAACCGAAGAAGATGTGCTTTATGCAGCGTTGGTATAGTTTTTGAGGATTGATGAGTGTTCGATATTGACGAAAACCCTAATCACACAATCGATATGAAGAAAGTATTTTTCCTTTTGGCAGCTCTGCTGCTCGGTATGCTGCCTATGGCAGCACAGGTAAGCCAGATCGTAGGCGACTGGTGCACTGTTGACGACAAAACCCAGGAGCAGCGCTCCATCGTACACATCTACAAAGCTACCGATGGCCTCTACTACGGCAAGATCACCAAGCTCCTCATGGGCGACCCGAAAGAGAAGTGCCTCGAATGCACCGGTGCCGACAAAGACAAACCCATCGAGGGCCTCATCATCATCCGCGGCTTCGAGGAGAAAGACGGCAAGCTCGTGGGCGGTCGCGTCCTTGACCCGGAAAACGGCAAGTTCTACTACGGCAAGATCTGGATTGAAAACGGCAAACTGATCCTCCGTGGAAGCCTCGACAAGAAAGGCATCCTCGGCCGTAGCCAGACATGGATCAAGAAGAAATAATCCGGCCAACCATTATTCCGCATAACAAATAAAGGCTACCCATCAGGGCAGCCTTTATTGTTTTATAATTATAAACGGGCGGAGCGGAAGACTTACTCCTCGCCTTCGCCGTTGTCGCCATCAATAGCCACGGCAATCGAATTGGCAATCTCGGCCATCTCCGCAGCCGAAAGCTTGAGCTTCGGGTTGGAGAAGAGCATGTCGCTCTCCTTGTCGAGCGGAATAAGATGGATATGCACATGGTTCACTTCCATGCCGAGCACAGCCATACCTACACGCTTGCAGTCGGTAGCACGCTGAATACCGCGAGCCACTTCCTTTGCGAAAACGATGAGGCCTTCCAGCGTCTTGTCGTCCAGGTCGAAGATGTAGTCGGCTTCCGGTTCCGGAAGTTTCGGGATTACGAGCGTATGGCCCGGCTTGAGCGGATTGATATCGAGGAATGCGTAGTAGTTTTCGTCCTCGGCTACCTTGTAGCTGGGGATTTCGCCATTGATGATGCGGGTGAAAATAGTCATAGGAGTCAATTTAAAAAACAGCGGACGCACACGCGCCCGCCAATTGCTGTTTAGAGAGAGATCTCGAGGATTTCGAAGGTCATGATGCCGGCCGGCACTTTCACTTCTACTACGTCGCCCACTTTCTTGCCGAGGAGGCCCTTGGCAATCGGGGTCGTTACGGAAAGCTTGCCTGCTGCAATATTAGCCTCACCTTCAGTTACGAGGTGGTAAACCTTGGTTGCACCATTCTTGGTGTTGCGGATCTTCACCTTCGTAAGAATCTGTACCTCCTTGGTGGAGATGCGCGATTCGTCGATGATGCGTGCTTCGGCCATCTGGCTCTTCATTTGGGAAATCTTGCTCTCGAGGTTGCACTGTTCCTCTTTTGCTGCATCATATTCCGCATTCTCGCTCAAGTCGCCTTTTTCGCGCGCTTCTGCGATTGCACGGATGACGCGAGGACGCTCAACGCTCTCGAGGTACTTGAGTTCCTCCTGGAGCTTGTGCAAACCCTCTTCGGTCATGTAGATTGTTGCCATATTCGTGGTATTTGTTTTAGGGATACCGCCTTGCTCGGGCGGAACCGGGATTAATATTTTCTGTTGAAAACCTCGCTCATGATGAACGCCTTGCGGGCTTCATCCGGGTCGGTGAGGTCGATCTGAAGCTTGGGCTGCTCGGAAGGAGCCGGCATAGCCGAATGTTGCTTTTTCATAATAAGAAAAGATATGAACACGAAAAAAATTTCCATATTTGAAGGACTAGAGCTAAAAACAACGAGAAACTTCCCAGCCTCTCGTTGCCATTAAACCTAAACCTTAACTATGAAAATTTTATTTGTTTTCGAATGCAAAGGTAGCGCTATTTTTTCATTCATGCAAGAAAAAAGTGACTTTTTTTCACTTTAGCGCCTGAAAATGAGTTATTTTATGGTTTTTTTCGGCAAAAAAGTGCCCTATTTCAGAAAAAAGCAGTAACTTTGCAGTAAATTTTAACTCCTGAAATGAACAAGACCTATTTCATAGAAACATACGGCTGCCAGATGAACGTAGCCGACACAGAGGTGGTTGCCAGCATCATGCAGACTGCCGGATACGAACCGGTTGACTCGGTGGAAGAAGCCGACGTCGTGATGCTCAACACCTGCTCCATCCGCGACAATGCCGAGCAGAAAATCCTCTTCCGCCTGCAGGCCCTCCATGCCGACGAACGCAGGCTCAAGCAGAAGAAGACCATCGGCGTGATCGGCTGTATGGCCGAGCGCATGGGCGAAGAGCTCACCCGCGAGCATGGCGTACAGTTTGTTGCCGGGCCCGACTCTTATCTCGACCTGCCCAACCTCCTGGCCCAATGCGAGCTCGGAGAAAAGGCCATCAACGTGCAGCTCTCTACCACGGAAACCTACCGCGAGGTAATGCCCGCACGCATCGGCAAGACCATCTCCGGCTTCGTCAGCATCATGCGCGGATGCAACAATTTCTGCTCCTATTGCGTCGTTCCTTATACTCGCGGACGCGAGCGCTCGCGCGACGTAGAGTCGATCCTCAGCGAGCTCCACGACCTCGAATCGCGCGGCTACAAGGAGGTCACCCTCCTCGGCCAGAACGTCAATTCCTACCGCTATGTCCCCGCCACAAATCCTTCCGAAGGAGAACAATCCGAGGCCACCCCCCTTGCCCTTTCAGGGGAAAGGGGGCAGGGGAAAGGGGCTACCGACTTCCCCGCCCTGCTTGAGATCGTGGCGCAGGCTGTTCCGGGAATGCGCATCCGCTTCACCTCCAGCCATCCGAAGGATATGTCCGACCGCACGCTCGAGGTCATTGCCAAATACCCCAACCTCTGCAAGTTTATCCACCTCCCCGTGCAATCGGGCTCCAACCATATCCTCAAGCTCATGAACCGCAAGTACACCCGCGAGTGGTATCTCGACCGCATTGCTGCCATCCGGCGCATCTTGCCCGAAGCCACCATCGGTACAGATGTTTTCTGCGGCTTCCACGACGAGACGCTTGAGGATCATGCCGA
>JAGHUE010000120.1 GCA_018064985.1 Candidatus Colicola faecequi
CCGTAAGCCTCAGCTGGGAACTCGTCAAGAACGACGTGGAGCCCGGTATCGTAGAGAGCCGTCTCACCATCACCAACCATACCGGCTCTGATCTGACCGCCGATGGCGGTTGGCTCATCGGCTACTGCTGGATGTCTGTTCACCCCTACACGTTCGAGGGGGCCGAACTCGAAGAGACCGAGGTATGCGCATCGTATCACACGCTCCGTCCGACGGCCACTTTTCGGCCCTTGGCCGATGGCGAGAGCCGCTCTTACCGCTTTCTCCAGCGGGGCGCAATTATCCGCGAGACCTGCGGGCCGCAGGGCGCTTTCTTCATAGATAGCGAGGGCAATGCCTCCGATGCACCCATTGCTTCCGCAGCGTTTACCGGACCGGACCAGTGGCTGCGCAAGAGCAACCCCGGCTATGCCGACGGCGAGTGGCTCTACGAATACAATACGCCCAAGTTCACTCTCAAGATGGACAAGGCGGAAAAGGCCTTCCGGCCGCTACATCTGGTACCCCAGCCGAAAGAGATTATTCCATCAAAAAAAGCTGCCAAAGTGAATACATGGCTCGTGATGAACCGCAATACCGAGCTGCCCGCAGAGGGCTACCGCATTTGCTTCGGGAAACGCGCCATACAGATAGAATATGCCGATGAAAACGGACTTTTTTATGCCGAACAGACACTCGATCGCCTACGCGAAAATGGTGAAAAAGTATATGTATCAGAGATAAAAGACTGGCCCGACCTTCCCCACCGCGGCTTCATGCTTGACATCGCGCGCAACTACACTCCCAAGGAGGAGGTAATCAAGCTCCTCGACTGGATGGCGCGCTACAAACTCAACGTGCTGCATTTCCACATTGCCGACGATGAGGCCTGGCGCCTGGAAATTCCGGGATTGTCCGAACTGACGGAAGTGGGCAGCCGCCGCGGCTACACCACCGACGAGCACGACCGCCTCTACCCCGCTTACAACGGCGGATGGGACCCCACGGCCAACACCACTGCCAACGGTTTCCTCACCCGTCAGGACTACATCGACATTGTCCGCTTTGCTCATAGGCGCGGCATCCGCATCATCCCGGAGATCGACATGCCCGGCCACTCGCGTGCGGCCATCGTAGCGATGGAAGAGCGCTACCGCCGCTACAGCAACCTCTCCCATGCGCGCTATCACGACAAGTATATGGACCTGGCCGAAGAATATCGATTGGTTGATCCAGACGATCAGTCGGTCTACAGCAGCGCCCAGTATTATACCGACGACGTGATCTGCATCGCCCGCGAGTCGTGCTACCGTTTCGCCTTCAAAGTGATCGATGAAATCGCGGAAATGCACAAAGAAGCGGGTGCTCCGCTGCAGGCGTTCCACGTGGGTGGCGACGAAGTCGCACACGGCGCTTTCGAGCGCTCGCCCCTCTGCCTCGAGAAGATGAAAGAGCTCGGCCTGGAGCATACCTACCAGCTCAAGGACTGGTTCCTCCGCCGCCTCATCGACCACCTTAGCCCCATGGGCATTCAGATAGCCGGATGGGAAGAGATAGCCATGCGCGGCAACGAGGCCAACCCTCTGTTTGCCAACGACAGCGTCCTCTCCTGGTGCTGGAACAGCATCCCGGAATGGAAGGGCGACGAGAAACCGTACACCCTCGCCAATGCGGGCTATCCGGTAGTTCTAGCGTGCGTGGGAAACAACTACATCGACATGTCGTACACCAACCATCATCAGGAGCGCGGACTACATTGGGGCGGCTACACCGACGAGCGATCCACCTTCGATTTCCTGCCGTTCGACATCTACCGATCGGTACGCTATACGATGAAGCGCGAGCCTCGCGACATTGATGCCTACGACGCGCAGAAAACCATCCGTCTGCAGCCCGAGGCACGGAAGAACATCGTGGGTATCAACGGCCAGCTCTTCGCGGAGACTATCCGCAGCAGCGAGCAGGTGGAGCAGTACGTCTTCCCCAAGCTCCAGGGCCTGGCCGAACGCGCCTGGAACGCCGTACCCGTCAGCTTGCGCCAATCAGCCGCCTCTACCTATCAGCTCGGTTGGATCGGGGGAAAGGGCTTCCCCTTCGAGATAGAGCGCCTCGTCTATCTCGATCAGCTCTACCGCTACGAGCTTCCGCGTCTGCATCGCGAAGGTGTCCGTTTCCATCTTGCGCAGCCGGGTATCCATCGCGAGGAGACTGACGGCAAGACGCTTATCCTGATGAACTGCCCCGTACCGGGCGCCGTGATCCGCTATACGACCGACGGAAGCGAACCAACGGAAGATTCGTCCATATACACGCAACCTCTCGATGCCAGCAGCTTCGGTGCTGCCGCCATCTTCCGCGCCAAGGCGTTCTACCTCGGCGAAGAGTCATGCACCACTACGCTGTAGCGCGATTGTTTAAAGTTGCTGATTTACAGAAACAGCCCCTGCCGATTGGCAGGGGCTGTTTGTTTTTTATTTTTCACTTTCTTTTTTCGAGCTCGATTCGGAACTGACGCGGGGTCTTGCCCTGCAGGAGCTTGAAGCTGCGGTGGAAATTGCTGACGTCGGCGTATCCGAGTTTCTCTGCGAGTTCCGCAAAGCGGATATCGGGTTGCGAGCGCATCAGCTCACACGCGCGCCGCACGCGCAAGCGATTGATAAAGGTGTTGAAGTTGACCTGCTCGCAGGTGTTGATGAGGCGACTCATGCGGGTGCGTGAGACGGCCAGTTCGCGCGCCAGACTCTCAAGCGTAAGGCCCGGACGAAGGAAAAGATCTTCCTCCACGATGCGCAAGCGAATGGCGGTCCACTGCTCCTTTCCCTCGGAAGTCCGACCGGTGATTTCTTCCTCGGCAACTGCTTCCGGCTCTGCCGGAGCTTCGTAGATAACCGGCTCCATCTGCGAGAAGATGGTGGGGTACTGGATATAGAAAACGGCCATCGTGGTATAGAAGATCAGGATGCAACCGTTGAGCGCAGCGGAGAGAACGGGATGGAGGGAAGCCGTGATGAACACCGTAACGACCGCTACACAGAGGGCGAAAATGAAACTCCAGCGCGTAAGCGAAAGCGCACGGGCGTCAATCTCGGAGAAGTAGTTGCGCATGTTGCGCCTATAGGCTTTTTCCTCGCGGAAGAAGACAAGCGCGACATAAACGGTATTTATCAGGTAGACACCCATCCAGAGCACACGGAGGAACACCTCGGGGCGCTGCATCACTTCGGGGTCGCGGAGCATGCCGTAAGAAGAAAGCTGAGTAAGCCCGCAGAAAGGCAACGAGATCACGTAGATGAACAGGCAGCAGAGAAGCGGCAGGATATTGAGCCAGACGTAGTTTTTCGTAACCTTATTGGGGGCAACCATGTTGATATGTCCCATGCCGAGCAGGTTGCACTGCAGATGGGCCATGAGAAGGAAATAGAAGCTGAAGAGCTGACGGGGCACGGCCCACTTGAAAGAGCAATAGAGCGCCAACGAGAGAAACGAAACGGCCATCAGCCTTACTGACATCTTATAGCCTTCCAGGCGGGGATCGTCGTCGCGAGTCGGTAGCACGAAAAGCACCAAGCCCAATACGCTCAGCACTCCAATGAGAATATAATAGGAGATTTCGAAAAGATGAGACATAAACCTACGGATGGTGTGTTCTTCGGTTACTACTATTTTACGATGCAAATATACACAAAAAAATGGGTAAACTCACAAAATAGTCATTATCTTTGTACGATTTGGCAATTTTTTCAGCATTTCTGTACGATTTGGCAATTTTTCGCGCACATTTTTGTATGAATAGGTAGTGATGCTGTCGGAGTTTTTTGGTAACTTTGCATTCAGCAGATGCGGCAAGCCGTGAGGTTCCGCAGAGCCGTTTCCCGGCAGTAGGTAAAATAGTAGTAACGACAACAATCAGTAGTAATAATATGAAACGTTTTTTCTTTATCCTCTTGCTGGCTGCAGCCGTTTCCCAAATGGGTATGGCGCAGCTCCACTACAAGTATGCTATCGGCATCGAGGCCGGTAGCTTGAACGGCGTTTCGCTCCGCGTCTTCCCGAGCGAAACACATCCACAGCGCGCTTTTCAGTTTGATTTGGGCTACAAGCTCCAGAAAACCGTAAGCGGCATCTATTTCCACGAAGACGAATATCCGGGTTGGGGAGGCACCATCATGCGTCTGCCGGTCCGCACACTGGAGGCGTCGTTCTATTGGAGCCATGAATTCACGGCTGCCGAGTTTGCTGCCGGTCAGATTGACTGGTACCTCGGCGGCGGCTTCCATGCGGGCACCGAGTTTCACAAAGACGTCAAAGCCGGCGGCGGAATGCAGGTGGGCGGTGA
>JAGHUE010000057.1 GCA_018064985.1 Candidatus Colicola faecequi
ATTGTAAAATTCCACAGATACATACGGGGAAAAACGTGTATCCGGAATATGGTAACTAACCGTTGGACAAGAGCGAAATACATGTGAAAGACCCGGCGCGAAATCATAGTCGGTATACATACCGAGCGAATCGGCACCAGCCACAGTGGCCGGCATTGCATATGCCATCACGTAGCGTTCGCGCAAGGTAAACGACCAGTCCTTATACTTATATGCGCCAGTCAGATCCACCAGCATGCGATGTGAATTTTTCATCCACGGATTAATACTGATGCCGTCGCGTACTGACTTTCCCTGCTGCGAACCGAAGAAATCATAAGACAATGCCCCGGAAAGATACGGACAAAACTTGTAGCCTGCTGTAAATCGTAAGAAAAAGAGATCCGTCGACGTGTAGTTATCTTTGCAACGATATTCGCCATAAACCTGCAGGCTGGCTCCCTTTTCGAACTGTTTCTTCACAGAAAGTGATGTCCAAAGCGCAGCTGCATGTTCCTGCGCCGAAAGCACAGAAGCCAATGTGCACAGCACCAATATGATTATTCCCTTGCGTTTCATAGATATTTTTGCGTGCAAAGATACGCATTTTTCCGCAAATGGCAAAACAGAATCAAAAAATAAATCATTCTTATAGGACGAAAATAAAAAAGGCCCCTCAAACGAGGAGCCTCATATGCTGTCTATCCGTATTAGAGAGAGATAGCACCGCTCGGGCATACGCTTGCGCAAGTGCCGCACTCGGTGCACTCATCAGGATTGATAGAATAAATATCACCTTCAGAAATAGCACCCATCGGGCATTCGTCGATGCAAGTACCGCATGCTACGCATTCGTCAGAAATTTTGTAAGCCATAACAGTAATTTTAATGGGGTTAAACGAATAATGAAAACACATCCCAACATTTAGGGAGATGATTTCGAATGCAAAGGTAGTATTTTTTTTTGGATTACGCAAATTTTACAGAAAAAAAACAAAACCTACCACAAAATGGGTATCAATTTGCATATCCCGATTATTTGCCGTATCTTTGCATGCACTATGACAATACATCATGAAGACATCATCGATACTCTATATTCGATGCGCAATGAAACGCAGCGCAACGTCCTTATGCGTTTTTTCAAAACCGGACCGGGCGAATATGGCGAAGGCGATCAATTTCTCGGAATAAAAGTACCGGACGTACGTCTGGTGGCAAAGAACGCTACAGATCTCCCGCTCAATGAATTGGAACTGCTGCTCCATAGCCCGTGGCATGAAGTACGCTTATGTGGATTTCTCATCCTCACATATAAAATGGAGCGACTCGGTAAAAAGAAGACAATCAGCAAGCCTGAATCCATCAAAATGCGTGATTCCATCGTAAAAACATACCTCGCAAATGCTGATTTTGCCAACAATTGGGATCTTGTAGACTTAAGTGCACCGAAAATTATCGGCACATGGCTCCTGCTTCCTAGCAGCATCATCGATAAAGACGCTGTTATGGATAATCTGGCCGACAGTCATATCCTTTGGCGCCAACGCATTGCAATGGTCAGCACATGGAAAACCACGCAGCAGGGCAATTTCCGATACACACTCCGCTACGCAGAGCGGTTACTGCATCATCCGCATGATCTGATGCATAAAGCTGTGGGCTGGATGCTCCGTGAGGTTGGTAAACGAGGAGGCAAAGAACTGCTCGACGAATTCCTCAACGAGCACGCTTCCACAATGCCCCGGACAGCGCTCCGTTACGCTATAGAACTCCTGCCAGAAACCGAGCGGCAGTATTGGATGAAGAAATAACAGAAAAATACATATAAGAAAAAGCAGACCGCCTCACGCATAAGCGTAGGGCGGTCGGTTTTTTATCGATAAGATATAGTGCGGAGGAGCCGATTATGTTCTGCATGCCTACCCTCTTTTGAGAGCCGACTGAACCGAAGAGCCTCCTGCAAATTGAAACGGCAGACAAGCTGTTGCTGGTGGCTTAGTTTAAATCCTTCAAGATAAAGCAGATTCCATCCAGCATAAACAGTAACAAACGGTCTTCGTACAAGATACAGATAGAGGTCCGTACGGTTATAAATGCGCGATTGGTAGCGCGGATCTCCCTGATTGGCAATTACACCATATGTAGAATAGAACGGCATCATATTGCCGCCAAAATAAGTCTCGTTGCGAAAACCGATGAAACGCCAGCGCAGAGCCGCATCCACGTGCAAACCATGCATCAAGCGACTGTCATGTGCACGTCGGTCACGATTCCAAGTAAGGATATAGCCCACTTGCAACGAAAGGCTGTCAAAGGGAGTGAAACACGCCATATCAAGGCCCAAAAGCGGGTTAACCACCACGTCGTCGACAACGCCTAGTACCTTCTCTGAATGGCTCAGATGATTCATCTGCACAAAGCCTCCCGTATAAAACCATTTATAATTAAAACGGCCCCCACCTATGAGCCTGAACGCCTCACGAACGGACGAAGTCATCATACCTCGCCAATCACACATCGCATCAAAGTAGCCCCAGCGAGAACGATATTGAAAGAGAGCTCCTTGGATATTGGGATAGGAGAAGGCGAGAGAGTCGGAACGCAGATAATCAGGCAATGCCTGTGTAAGTTCAGTGTAAGGAACGAAGCCAAGATGAAGACGCCATCCGCGTTGTTCATAACGGTAAAATAGCGTAGGCGAAACGCGAGCCTCATGCCAATCAGCGCCAAAAGGCTGGATATAAGTAATGCCGGCCATCAGCCGATGATCACCGGCCAACGAATCCGAGAAACCGACACCGATGGTAGGAGTTAACCGAACTCCGAAAATCGTTCCCGACTGCTCATATGCATAGTGAGACTCGCGATTGTCAAAATCAAACACAAAGTCCACATCGTACAGAAGTTCTTGTGCATGCGCAGGGCTTATCGCCAACATCAATAGAGCGGCCAACCATATTTGGAAGAAAGAATGCTTCATCTGGAGAAATCGTATGCAAAGGTACAAAAGTTCACACATATACGCAAATATCCGGTCATTTTTTTCACAAAAACAACCCAGCATACGTCCAATTGTCATATATACTGCCAAAATGTCAGTACTCATTCGATTGGCACTTTTATTGGAAGAACGTGGGCAAATTTCAAACAATTTACCACTATGAACAACAAAAACGAAAATCTCGAAAAGTACGCCATTAACCTCAATGAGCGTGCTCGTACGGCGAAACTGGACCCTGTTATCGGCCGCGATGATGAGATTCGCAGAGTATTGCAGATCCTAAGCCGCAGAACAAAGAACAATCCCATCCTTATTGGCGAGCCAGGTGTAGGAAAAACAGCTATTGCCGAAGGTCTCGCTCATCGTATCGTAAGAGGCGACGTACCGGAAAACCTCAAGCAAAAACTTATCTATTCGCTCGATATGGGCGCACTCATTGCGGGAGCAAAATACCAAGGCGAATTCGAAGAACGGCTGAAAGGTGTGATTAACGAAGTGGTAGGAGCCGCCGGTGAAATCATCCTTTTCATCGATGAAATTCATACGCTTGTAGGCGCCGGACAATCGAGCGGAGCTATGGATGCTGCCAATATCCTGAAACCAGCTCTTGCACGAGGCGAACTCAGGGCCATCGGTGCCACCACCCTTTCGGAATATCAGAAATATTTTGAGAAGGACAAAGCTCTCGAACGACGTTTCCAGATTGTTATGATTGATGAGCCGGATGAAGCTGCTACCATCAGCATCCTCCGCGGCCTCAAAGAGCGCTATGAAAACCATCATCACGTGCGTATCAAAGATGATGCACTCATTGCAGCAACCGAGCTGTCAACACGCTACATTTCCGATCGATTCCTACCTGATAAAGCCATTGACCTTGTAGATGAAGCTGCCGCCAAACTCCGGCTTGAAATGGACTCCGTTCCCGAAGAACTGGATACCCTCGAACGCCAGATCAAGCAGCTTGAGATAGAACGGGAGGCTATCCGGCGCGAGGATGACAAACCCAAGCTCGAACAGTTAACGGAACAACTAGAGATGCTAAAGGGCAGAGCTGGAAAAATGCGCGAACAATGGCGTCAGGAGAAGACACAATATGATGCCATTCAAGTGGAGAAGCAACGTATAGAAGAGCTCAAGCATGAGGCAGAAGTAGCAGAGCGCGAAGGCAACTACGGAAAAGTAGCAGAGCTCCGGTACGGCAAGATTCAGCAAGCACAAGCCGCCATTGTAGAGGCCGAAAAAAAACTCAACGAAAGCGGGAGCTGCATGATTGACGACACCGTAAATGCCGATGACATTGCTGAAGTTGTTAGCCGTTGGACAGGTATTCCCGTCAGCCGTATGCAGCAATCCGAGCGAGATAAACTTCTCCATTTGGAAGAAGAACTCCACAAGCGCGTGATCGGCCAAGATGCTGCCATTGCGGCCGTCAGCGATGCCATCCGCCGCAGCCGAGCCGGTCTGCAAGACCCTAAGCGACCAATCGGCAGTTTCATCTTTTTGGGAACAACAGGTGTGGGTAAAACCGAATTAGCCAAAGCGCTTGCCGACTACCTCTTTGACGATGAGAACATGATGACCCGCATTGATATGAGCGAATATCAAGAGAAGTTTTCTGCCACCCGACTCATAGGAGCACCTCCGGGATACGTAGGATACGATGAAGGCGGGCAACTCACAGAAGCAATCCGTCGCAAGCCCTACTCCGTAGTACTCTTCGACGAGATAGAGAAGGCACATCCTGATGTATTCAACGTATTATTGCAAGTGCTCGACGACGGACGCCTGACCGATAACAAAGGCAGAACCGTCAATTTCAAGAACACCATTATTATCCTTACATCCAATCTCGGAAGCCAGCTTATCCGCGAAAACGAAGAGAAGGGAATTCCGACGGAACAAACAGAAAAACAAGTGCTTGATATGCTCCGCCAAACCATTCGGCCTGAGTTTCTGAACAGAATAGATGAAACGATAATGTTTGCCCCACTCACAGAGCAAGAAATTTTGGATGTGGTAGGTCTGCAGGTAAGCTCCATACACAAGATGCTAAAAGAGCAAGGTATAGAGATTCGAATTACCGACGATGCCATTCGCTACATCGGCCACGAAGGTTATGACCCTCAATTCGGTGCCCGTCCGGTAAAAAGAGCTCTTCAGCGATTAGTTCTCAACGAACTCTCCAAGCAGATTATCAGCGGCAAAGTATCCATGCAGAAACCGGTAACCGTTGATCTTAAAGAAGGAGAACTTGTCTTTGAAAACTAAAATAAGAGACTGAGCAACTACAAAGAAGATGCTATAGACGTCATCATTTGTCAATAACAAAACAGAGGTCCCCGATGCAACTGCATCAGGGACCTCAATTTATTAATAACAGACTAAAACCAGAGAATGCAGGATTGCAAAAAACAATGAACTACTTTTTCTCTATTCTTCACGACCGAGCCTACTATCGGTTTTCAATCCAAAAGAGGAACCTCATTTTTTAACTACACGGCCACATTGCATCACGAACGTAAGGTTCTGATTCTTGTCGAATGCAATAATATCGGCATCCTTGCCCGATTGAAGTGAACCCTTTCTGTCGTATATTCCCATAATCTTGGCCGGTGTTTCGGAAACCATGCGGCAGCAATCCTCGAGAGGGATTTCAGCTTGCTGATGTGCAACACGTACCAAGCGATCCATCGTGGCGATTGAACCAGCAAGCGCACTTCTATCTGCCAATTTGCAGACACCATCTTCGAGGATGACGCGCGGGTCGAATGCTGCAGCCTGATCATAAGCGGCGCAAGCAAGCGAGTCGGTAATGAAGCACGTTTGCTCCGTGCCCTTGATCTGCCAAGCCATCTTTAACATGATGGGTGGCACATGAATACCATCCGAGATCATCTCAATGGTCATATTCTTCTCTGCAAAAATAGACTCTACTGTACCAGGAACTTTATACTCCCGATTCTTATACACTACTGGCATTGCATTGTAGAAGTGAGTGGCGTGCGTCATCCCCAGCAAATTTGCTTCATGCACATTCTCATAGCGTGCGCGCGTGTGTGCTATAGAAGGAAGGACCCCCTCCTTTACGCAAGCACGGATAAAATCCGCTGTACCTTCAAGCTCGGGAGCTTCGTCCCAGCGCTTGAGAACCCCCTTACCTCGCTTCAAGATAGCCAAATAGTCGTCTTTAATCGGAGCAGTAATCCATTCCGGAATCTGCGCACCGGCCTGCTGAATATTGAAGTACGGGCCTTCGAGGTGAATACCTTGTACGGGCGATGTCGGATCGCTCATAATCTCACGGCAAGTATCAAGCGCCTGATTAATCATAGGCACTGTGCTTGAAGAGAGCGTGGGGAAAATAGCCGTTGTACCATAATGCAAATGCGCGTTGACGGCAACATCAAAAGCCTCTTTCGTCCCTTCCATAAAATCACGTCCACCTCCGCCATGAACATGCAATTCGATACCTCCCGGCACAATGTCTGCACCGTGTACATCAATACGCTCAGCTCCAACGATGGGAAGCTCTGTGTTTTCAACAGCAAAAATGCGACTACCTTCTACAATTACGCTACCGTTGCGGAGCCATCCTTGAGGAGTAAGGATACGTCCGCCATAGATTTGTTTATACATAGTCAATCTATCTCATTTACAATCTGTTACGCATGCAATATAGTATTTTGCAAACGTTTGCGGTACAAAATTACAAAGAATTCATGAATTTAGCAAATATTTCGTAAAAAAAATGAGAAAAAACATTTCACACCCTTTCATTACGATTCTCCCGCAACATAAAATCAATGCATATTTACACAAAACGCCATGGAACCATTCCATCGTGTAGGCCCTTCACATTGAGCCATGGAACAAAGAGAAGGCCACCCAAAAGGATGGCCTTCTCGTATTGAAAAGCTCCGCAGTGAATTCGCCACGGAGCGAACTATCGGAAGGAATTACCACTGCGTGCCGAGCATACGCTGGTAGCTCTTATAGCGCCACTGAGCGTTCTCCTTAGCTGCAGCGAAGAGTTCTTCAGCCTCAGCAGGATACTGCTTCATTACAGAAGCGAAACGAACCTCGCCCTTAAGGTAGTCAGCGAAGAGATCCCAATTCGGCTCCTTAGAATCGAGCTGGAACGGATTCTGGCCTTCACCTTCGAGCTGCGGGTTGTAACGCCAGAGATGCCAGTAGCCACACTCAACAGCCTTAGCTTCCTCTGCCTGCGACTTGCCCATACCAGCCTTCAAACCGTGGTTGATGCACGGAGCATAAGCGATAACGAGCGACGGTCCGGGATATGCTTCAGCTTCTTTGATAGCCTTGAGGGTTTGAGCTTGGTCAGCGCCCATAGCAATCTGAGCTACATATACATAGCCATAGGTGGTAGCAATCATACCGAGGTCTTTCTTGCGAACGCGCTTGCCGCTTGCAGCGAACTTAGCGATTGCACCAAGAGGAGTAGCCTTGGATGCCTGGCCACCGGTGTTGGAGTAAACTTCGGTATCAAGAACGAGGATGTTAACGTCTTCACCCGATGCGATAACGTGGTCAAGACCGCCGTAACCGATATCGTAAGAAGCACCGTCACCACCGATGATCCACTGGCTGCGCTTAACGAGGTGATCCTTCTCTACGAGGATAGCCTTGCAAGTGTCGCAACCGCAAGCCTCACAGAGAGCAACGATCTTCGGAGCGATTTCAGCGGTAACCTTAGCATCTTCCATATTGTCGAGCCACTGCTGGAAAAGAGCCTTGAGTTCGTCGGAGCACTTCTCGCATTCGAGACCTTCCTTCATAAGGCGAGCAAGACGCATCTTCATCTTCTTGTTGGCAATAGCCATACCAAGACCATACTCGCAGAAGTCCTCGAAGAGGGAGTTCGACCATGCAGGACCCTGACCCTTCTCATTCTTAGTATAAGGAGTAGAAGGAACCGAGCCGGAATAGATAGAAGTACAGCCGGTAGCATTAGCTACGATCTCACGATCACCAAAGAGCTGAGCAATGAGCTTCACGTACGGAGTCTCACCACAACCGGAGCAAGCGCCGGAGAACTCGAAGAGCGGAGTAGCAAACTGAGAGTTCTTTACGTTGCTGGTGATATCTACGAGGTGCTGCTTAGAGGTAACCTTCTCTACGCAATACTGCCAGTTAGCAGCTTCCTTAAGTTCGCCTTCGAGGCCAACCATCTGGAGAGCCTTACCGGTCTTCGGGTTGCCCGGGCAAACGTCAACGCAGTTGCCGCAACCGAGGCAGTCCATAACACCCACCTGGATGCGGAAGAACATACCTTTCATAGCAGCCGGAGCCTTCATCTCGATCTTAGCAGCGTTGAGACCCTCAGCCTCTTCGGCGGTCATAACGAACGGACGGAGGCAAGCGTGAGGACAAACATAAGCACACTTGTTGCACTGGATACAGTTGTCGGCATTCCAAGCAGGAACGAAAGCAGAAACGCCACGCTTCTCAAACTTAGCGGTACCGGAGAACCAGGTGCCGTCTTCAATACCCTTGAATGAAGAAACAGGGAGAAGATCGCCATCCTGTGCGTTGATCGGACGAACTACTTTGTTGATGAAGTCGTCGCCATCGGTATAAACCTTCGGCTGCTCTTCGAGTGCAGACCAAGCCGGATCGATAGCGAGGAGCTTGTACTCATCACCGCGATCAACAGCAGCATAGTTCTTATTGACAACGTCTTCACCCTTCTTGCCGTAAGACTTCACGATGAAGTGCTTCATTTCTTCTACTGCCTTCTCAACGGGGATTACGCCGGTGATGCGGAAGAATGCAGACTGGAGAATGGTGTTGGTACGGTTGCCGAGACCAATCTCCTGAGCGATCTTGGTAGCGTTGATGTAATATACCTTGATTTCGTTGTCTGCGAAATACTTCTTTACTTTGTTGGGGAGATTGTTGACGAGTTCCTCGCCTTCCCACATAGTGTTGAGAAGGAACGTACCACCCTTCTGAAGACCACGGGTAACATCGTACATCTGAAGATAAGCCTGAACGTGGCAAGCAACGAAGTTAGGAGTGGTAACGAGGTAGGTGGAGTGGATCGGCTGATCGCCGAAACGGAGGTGTGAGCAGGTGAAGCCACCCGACTTCTTGGAGTCGTAAGAGAAGTACGCCTGGCAGTACTTGTCGGTAGTGTCGCCGATGATCTTCACGGAGTTCTTGTTAGCACCTACGGTACCGTCAGCACCGAGGCCGTAGAACTTAGCCTGGAAGAGGGAAGCGTCGCCCATGGCGATTTATTCACCAACCGGAAGAGAGGTAAAGGTAACATCGTCGTTAACGCCAACGGTGAAGTGATTCTTCGGAGTAGCGAGAGCGAGGTTGTCGTAAACAGCGATCATCTGAGCCGGAGTGGTATCGTTGGAGCCGAGACCGTAGCGGCCGCCAACAACGAGGATATTGCCAAGACCAAGTTCGTCGAGAGCATCCTTAACATCGAGGTAAAGAGGCTCGCCGTTAGCACCCGGTTCCTTAGTGCGGTCAAGTACGCAAATGCGCTCTACCGATGCAGGAAGCGCTTCCTTGAGATACTTGAGAGAGAACGGACGATAAAGGTGTACGTTAATCATACCGAGCTTCTCGCCACGTTCTGCCTTGTAATCGATAACTTCGCGGAGAGCCTCGCAAACGGAACCCATAGCGATAACGATATTCTTGGCATCAGGAGCACCATAGTAAGAGAACGGACGATACTTGCGGCCGATAGCTGCAGATACCTTATCCATATAGTCGCTAACGATATCGGGAACTGCATCATAGAACGGGTTGCAGCTCTCACGATGAGCGAAGAATACATCAGGATTCTCTGCCATACCACGCATAACCGGACGCTCAGGAGAAAGAGCGCGGTCACGGAAAGCCTGGAGAGCTTCCTGATCAACGAGCGGCATAAGGGTTTCCTGATCA
>JAGHUE010000020.1 GCA_018064985.1 Candidatus Colicola faecequi
TACATTGGTACTACATTGGTACTACTGTGGACGTAGAGTGGAAGCAGAGTGGACTTCCGCAATCAGTTCGTGCCACGATCCGGTCACCACCCTGTCGCACTTGCCTTCGAGCTGTTCGGCAGTAAGCGTATGAGCCATAGCCACCACACGCATTCCCGCCCGTTTACCGGCCTCAATACCCGAAAAAGCATCTTCGAACACCACGCATTCATCCGCACGGAAACCCAAGCGCTCAGCCGCCAACAGATAGCATTCCGGATCGGGCTTACCTTTGGTAAAATCCTCGGATGTGAGCATCATGTCGAACTCCCGGATCTCGGGACAACAGTCGAGCACATGGTTGATTTTCTTCATGTCGCTGCTCGTTACGATAGCCGTCTTCACGCCCAGCTTCTGCAGCAGCCGCACGTACTCCATCGCTCCCGGGAAAAACTCGTGCTGAAGCGCATTCTCGCCTTCCCACAGTTCCTTATAAACCGCCTCGCGGTCTTCGGGTGCAAAATAGCTCATGATCTGAGGGAGCGTCGTACCCTTGATCACATATGCCAGGTCGGGAATATCCGGGCGGTATTTCTGCCCGATCTTCGTCCAGATTTCCGTATATCGGCCCTCCGAATCGAGGAGTGTTCCGTCCAAGTCGAAGAGCGCAGCTTTCATTTCTATCATATGTCAGATTTTGTCATCACTCGTTACGTGTCCGGGCAAGCGACGCAGATTATACTGCGACGCCATGATCTCGCCATAGGCTCCCGCACTTCGCAATGCGAGCACATCTCCTCGCTTTGTGAGCGGCAATGTGAAGTTCTCCGCAAACACGTCGCTCGACTCGCAAATCGGGCCTACCACATCGTACATTTCTCTCTCTTCCCTGCCCTCGCGTTTGGCAGTCAGGTTCTCTATCTTATGATAGGCGTCATACAGGGCCGGACGAATCAGATCGGTCATACCGGCATCTACCATAACAAACTGTTTCTCAGCCGATTTCTTCACGTACAGCACTCTCGTTATCAGGCTGCCGCATTGCGCTACTATTGCACGCCCGAGTTCAAAGTGAAGCGTCTGGTCCGGCCGCAAAGTGAGCCATCTGCGGAACACGCGGAAATAGCCCTCGAAGTCGGGAACACAGAAATGGTTCGGATGATCGTAACTTACGCCCAGTCCGCCTCCCACGTTGATATTCTTCACCATGATACCTTCTGCTTCCACCTGCGCTACAAGCTTGTTGATCTGCATACAGAGATTGCGGAAAGGAGCGAAGTCGGTAATCTGACTGCCGATATGGAAATGCAGCCCCTCAAACTCGATATGCTCATATTCAAGGCACTTATGTATAGCCGCCATCATATCCGGGATCTGTATGCCGAACTTATTGATGCTCAGCCCCGTAGTGATCTTTTTATGAGTATGCGGATCGACGTTCGGATTGATTCGCAAAGACACGTGCGCTTTCTTTCCCATCTCCAACGCGATGCGGTTGACGTTCTCCAATTCTTCGATTGATTCCACGTTGATAGCCGCAATATCGTTTTCGAGCGCGATACGGATTTCCCAATCGGCCTTTGCCACTCCGGCAAACATCACATCCTGCCCTTTTGCGCCATGCGCCAATGCCGCCTTTACTTCGCCTCCGCTCACGCAGTCGGCGCCTATTCCGGAGGCAAGAATCGTACGCAGAACAGGCTCGGTAGCACATGCTTTTACGGCATAATGTACCCGAAAATTCTCTTCGGGCACACATCGCTTGATCTCCTCGAGCGTCTCGCGGAGCAAGTCCATGTCGTAATAATAGAAAGGAGTTTCCCGCTCCTCCCATTTCTCTAACGGAAATATCGTCATTCTGACCCTGAATTTCAAACGGCACCCCCGATATTTGCCGGGACTGCCCGCATTTTTATTTTACGAGTTCTCTGTAGAATTCCGCTACGGCCACAATGCCTTTCTCGAACACTTCCAGATCCATCGACTCGTTGGGCGAGTGGATAGCGTTCTGCTCGAGGCCAAAGCCCATCAGGATGGTCTTCACACCAAGCACCTGCTCAAACGTAGCGATAATAGGAATACTGCCACCGCGGCGGGCTGCCAACGGACGCTTGCCGAAAGCTTTCGTAAAACCGGCTTCCGCAGCCTTGTAAGCCGGCAGATCGATCGGACATACATAACCCTGACCGCCGTGCATCGGAGTCACGTCCACCTGCACACTCTTCGGGGCAATCTGCTGCATGTAATCAACGAACGCGCGGCTGATCTCCTCATGATCCTGATTGGCTACCAGGCGGCAGCTTACCTTTGCGAATACTTCGCTCGGCAGTACAGTCTTGCTGCCTTCGCCCGTATATCCGCCCCAAATGCCGCAGATATCGAACGATGGGCGGCAACTGTTGCGCTCGAGGGTGTTGTAGCCCGCCTCGCCCTGAAGGGCGCCTACTCCGATAGCCTCCATATATTTCTCTTCCGAGAACGGAATCTCGCGGATCATTTCGCGCTCTGCTTCCGGGATAGGGAGCACCTTGTCGTAGAATCCAGGAATAGTGATGCGTCCGTCCTGGTCAATCACCTTGTCGAGCATGCCGCAGAGCACGTTGATCGGGTTGGCCACAGCCCCTCCGAAATGGCCGCTGTGCAGGTCGCGGTTAGGACCTTTCACGTGGATCTGCCAATAAGCCAGTCCGCGGAGTCCGGTAGTGATGCTCGGAGTATCCTTACCGATCATAGAGGTGTCGCTCACGAGGATAATATCGCATTTCAGCAGTTCTTTATGCTCTATCATAAACGGCTCCAGGCTCGGGCTGCCGATCTCCTCTTCGCCTTCCAGAATGAACTTCACGTTGCATTTCATCTCGCCCTGCTTGACGAGGTATTCGAACGCCTTCACCTGAATAAGGCTTTGGCCTTTGTCGTCATCCGCGCCACGGGCATACAAGCGTCCGTCGCGCACTTCCGGCTCAAACGGATCGCTCTTCCAGAGCTCCAGCGGCTCTACCGGCATTACGTCGTAATGGCCGTAAACCAGCACGGTAGGAGCATCGTTGCTGACGTGATATTCGCCATACACCATCGGATTGCCCTGGCAGGGCATCACCTCAGCTTTCTGTGCACCTGCCGCAAGCAGCAGTTCTTTCCAGCGCTCGGCACAACGGATCATATCTTCTTTGTGCTCGCTTTGGCATGAGATACTCTGGATTCTGATCAGCGACGCCCACTCTTCCATGATGCGGGGCATCTGCTCTGTAAGGTAGTTTTTCATATGTTATAGAAGCTTTTGATTCAGATTGTCGTAATATTTGGGTGAAACGGGAATATCTTTTACACCCTTCGCATCGAGTTCGGCCATTATGACACCCTCTTTGTCTCTACGGAGCACTTTCACGTGCTTCGGATTGACGAAATACGAGCGCTGGCAACGCACAATTCCCTGCTTCTCCATCAGCGGCTGAATGCGCGTCATGGAGTTGCGAAGCGAATATTCTCTCGGGCGCTCACCCTCCAGATAATTTATTTTGCAGTAATTCTCGTCGGCCTCTATATATAATATAGCATCTGCCGCGATAATCAGCTTCAGCCTTTCGGTAAAATCGCAGAAACGCACCAGGCTGTCCGGATTGGCATCTCCGCTTTCTTCCTTCTTTGTAGCCGTCCCCCGATTGACGATCACATAAGGGATTACCGAAACGCCCAATACCACCGTCAGACAATGGCCAACGCAAGGGAAGTACATGTAGCTGCCGCGATTCATCAACGCCATGTACAACGCGAAAAGCATGGATGTAACCACCACCTCACCGAGCGTCCACAGAATGTAATACACCCACGGCATACGGATCTTGCAGACCGTCATCGGAATGCGGCTTCCGCACAACACTACCAGCTGAATCATGAAGAGTACCAGAATGTTGAGCGTGTGCCATTTCGGCTCGGGAAGCATCATCCAATGATTGATCCATTCCGAGCGGTAAATAAGAATAAAAGCCAGTCCGAAAAGCGGAATACTGATAATGTGCGTCAGAAGGGACGTCAATCCCGTCTGATAGGGACGAATATTTGTCATATTTCTGTCATACCGGGAAGTGTGACAAAATCAAAAACAGCATAATTTTGTCACATTATTTCCGTTTTAGTCTTCTTTTTCAGTATTTTATCAAAAATCATGCCACCTAATCACAATTGTTTGCACAGCCCTGAAAAATGATGTAATTTTGCAGCCGAAATCAATTCACAGCGTCTACTCTCAGGTAGTCTTCCTTATAATATATATATCCTTATGAATACGCTCTCTCAACATATCCCCACCCCCTCCCGCCAGGAAGAAGCAGCCAACACCGAAACCCACCTCGCAGGTGTTATTCTCACGCTCCTGCTCGGAGGTCCGCTCATGAGCATGTCAGTTTCTCACGATTGGACGTACATTCTCTCCACGGCGCTCTTCCTCTTGGGAATGCTAATGATGTACACCTCCTCTACCCTTTACCACTGGGCAGAAGAGCCGGCACTCAAAGCCCGTCTGCGTGTGTTCGACCACAGCAGTATCTTCGTGATGATAGCCGGTTCATACAGCATCATCTGCACATCCGTACTGGGCGGATGGCTCGGATGGACGCTCTTCGGGTTCCTCTGGCTATGCACGTTGGCCGGGTTCATCGGCAAACTTGTAGCCCTCGGCAAGCATCCGCGTCTGTCTCTGCTGCTTTATCTGCTGATGGGTTGGGTGGCCATCTGGGTGATTGTGCCGATCTGGCACGCATTGCCGCATATCGCATTCGCCCTTGTGCTGGCAGAAGGACTGTTCTACACCATAGGTGCATATTTCTTCCGCAACGATGAAAAACACATGTTCTACCACGCCATCTGGCACATTTTCATTCTGCTCGGCTCCATCAGCCATCTGCTGGCAGTAATGATCATTCTCGCATAAGCGTTTTCGCATAGGTGCGGGTCATCCGCACTTATTTTTCAGTTTATAGTATTTTGTAGTACGGCGGGAGCAGGGATGCCCCTGCCGTATTGTTTTTCGATTTTTCACCAAAGTATCGCAAACAAGCTTGCATACTCCAAAAATTCTTCGTACCTTTGCAGCCGCAAGACGATAATTGCTAATTGCTAATTGCTAATTAAACATGGATACTCTCCCAAGCAACCCCGCCATACTCGTTTCGAGCATCAACATGCTCCTGCGCGACGATGAGTTTGACACCCTTGAGCAACTCTGCTACTACTTCAACCGCGAACCGGAAGAACTTCTTCAGACGCTCCGCCAAGAAGGCTACGAATACAACCCCCCTCTCCGTCAGTTCCGCGCCGTATGATCAGCCGCGAAAGCATAGAGTGTGCCTACAGCTTCTTCCATCAGAAGGAGCGCATCTACCGCTACAGCACCATGCCGTGGCAACGCGACGACATCGAGTATGCCATCGATGATTACTCCCATCAGATGTCGCCCGAGCTCTATGAGCTCATCTCCGGAGGCAGAACCGACTTCCTCCGTTCGCACACCCGTTTTCACGAGGACATCCTTTCTGCCATGGAGCAGATGGAGCACATGTTGTAGCCGCTTCCATTGGGTTATTATTGGGTTATTATTGAGTTATTATTGGGTTATTAAGCCAACCGAAGTATACTTCCGTAAGACAGAGAAGCCCCGCTTGCCGATATGGTAAGCGGGGCTTCTTATATCTTAATGTCTCGATTCTCGTTCTCTGGCACATTCACCAGCCTCCTATTCCGCATTGTTCTTTCTCAGTTGCGAAGGTGTCTTGCCCGTATGATGCTTCACGTACTGGCAGAAGAAGCTCACATTGGAAAAGCCACAGGCGAATGCCACCTCCTTGATTGACATGTCCGTCCGGAGCAGCAGGCGGCGAACCTCCTCTATCGTCACCTCATCAATCCAAGCCGAAGCTGTACGTCCGGAGTGCTGCTTGCAAACGCGCGACAGATACTTGGGCGTAACGCACAACTGTTCCGCATACCAGTTCACATCTTTCTTCTGTCCGAAATTCTTTCGGAGCATCTCCAGGAAACGGAGCACCAGCAAGCCCGACTTGCTTACCGGAAGATTCTCCTCCGGTGTATTCTCCCCTACAGCCGTATCCAAAAACGAAAGAATCTCCAGCGTAGCCGCTTGAGTCAGATGCCGGATGATTGTCTGTCTGTATCCGTCCTGCACACCCTGCAGATAAACGGCTATGAGCGAGGCGTACGACTGCATCAGATTGAGCTGGAAATCATTGAGCTGGAACACCGGATTCTCCTTGATGTAGCGCTGTTTCTCGAGCCAACGCGGCTCTCCGCGGAAGCACTCGATTGCCACCTGCTCAAACGAGCGGGCAGACACACAGATTGCCATACAGCCAAAATCCGATGACCGCATATAATCGCCCATGAGCATCGAATAGCCGCACACAAGAAAATCGTTCTTTCGAACAGCAACCTCCTGTCCATTGAGATCAACGGTTATGCGTCCCGAAGTGCAATACAGAAGTATGACATAATTGTCCGGGCCGCTGACAAGACTGACAACTTCGTCGATATTGTCAGTCAGCAAGATATCAGATGACTTCAGATTCATATCGTATTTTGATTGAAAATTACTCAGTTTTCATATATCAAAAATCGCGCCGCTAATGTTGTATTTGGAAACAAACAAGCAAAACAAACAAAAAAAGCGACATTTACAACATTAACAAATGTTTGATTTGGTACTATTGTTGAATTATGTCAGCCGGCTTCGACAAACTGTCTGTCTGCCGGCCAATCATACAATAAAACGACAAACAAATATAATAAGGTTATGAAAAAGACTAAAATGATTATTACGGCAGCATTTGCATTGCTGCTCGCAAGCTGCTCCGACACAGCAGACGTAAGAGACATCAAAGGCGGATACCACTACAAGACTTCCGGTCAGGTGGAGGTCTCCGACAACGGCAAATCCACTATCGAGCAACTCGGCCAGGAGACCGGTATGCTCGAAGTAGTAAGCCTGCATGATGATGACAACGTACTGATCACGTTCTCCCAGACGGGCGGCGAAGTATACAACACCAAGGCTACGGCCGACGGGAACACTCTCCGCTTCGATCCGTTCCACCGTACGCTCACCATCAAGACCACTACCGACAACACCATCGGCATCAACGACCATCTCGGTCTTCTCGACTCGATAGGCAGCTACCCTACCGTACAGACTGAAGTATTCGACCTCACCGTAAGCGGTCGTGCGGAAGTATACGACAACACCCTCATCTTCTATTATCAATACGACGGCCGCTCTCAATCCACCGGGAAAACCCTTCGCGGAACGGACATCCAGATGCTTGCCAAGAAAAACTGAACAAAATGAAGCAACCTGTTATCATATCCATCATCCTGGCCTCGGCTGTAGCCTTGAGCGTCTCGGCTGAAGACCTTACGCTCAGCCAGTGCCGCACCATGGCTCTGAGCCACAACACCAGTGCCGAGATGCAGCAGGAAGCCATCGCTGCAGCAGAGATGCTCAAGAAAGCATCAGTTGCCGCTATGATGCCGAAGGCCTCTGCCAATGCCGGCTACGTCTGGAATTCGTCCGACCTGCATCTCCTCGGCAATCAGACCACCGGCGAATGGGGCACGGTAGGTGTAGGAGCCGACGGCAGTGCCTATCTGGAATGGGCCAATGCTGAAGCGCTCAACCACCTTACCGGAGCACCCGTCGTAGGAGGCGAGATCAACCAGCTGCAAGCGCAAACCGGCCAGGCGCTGGCCGATGCCTACAAGCAACTATACGACCGGCTTACCGTCGACATGACCCACATCGTGGTCGCCCAGGTGGGAATCACCCAACCTATCTACATGGGCGGACGGCTGCACGAGATGCACAAGCTCGCTTCCTCTGCCGAGAAAATGGCGGAACTGACAGCCGAAAGCCAGCGCTCCGACATCGTTGTCAAAACCGACGAAGCCTACTGGCGGGTGGTCAACGTAGAGCAAAAGCAGCAGCTTGCCCACAAATATTACGACCTTCTGAAGAAACTCGAAGGCGACGTGCGCGAACTGCATGCTGAAGGCCTCGCTACGCAGTCCGACCTGCTCAACGTGACAGCCGTGCTCGGAGAGGCAGAAGTTAAACGACTTCAAGCCGACAACGGGCTTATCCTTTCCAAAATGGCCCTATGTCAGGTAATCGGTCTCCCTCTAGATGCCGACATTCATCCTGTGGATGCTCCCGAAACGAACA
>JAGHUE010000148.1 GCA_018064985.1 Candidatus Colicola faecequi
TTCTTGGAGCGGAGCCATGTGTCGATACTGAATGATAATCTTCTTATTGTCGGTTTTTCTCAGGGAGCTGCAGTAGCTGTGGCCTCACTCCGTCTTCTTGAAGAGGAGCATCCCGAAGTTTCTATCAAGAGATGCTATGCGGGAAGCGGCCCTTATGACGTATGTGCGACGTATGACGATGCCGTTCGCCGAAACCGTCTGGGTATGGCTGTAGTGGTTCCTCTCCTCGTGATGGGCACCTCCGAGGCCTACGACCTCCATCTTCGTCCTGAAGATTTCTTTACGCCTTATCTGCTTGAGCGCTATAAGCCTATTGTATACGACAAACGGTATGGGCTTGTTCGCTTGGCATTTACGATGCCTTCCCGCAAGCTCAGCAAATATATGACCAATGAAGGCATGGACAAACTGCAGCCGGAGACAGCCAGGATGTATGAAGGTTTCAAGCGGAGTAGTATTGTATGTGTGACGGAAACTGACACAATATATCCGGATTGGACGCCTCGTGCGCCTATCACGCTTTTTCATTCTACCAACGATGATATCGTCTGCTTCGATTGTGCGCTTCACATGAGTGCATTTCTCGGTACGCGAGGGGCGAATTTTGTTACGCATTTCGGCCGGTATGGCGGTCATCTTGCGAGTTTGTTACGCTATATGCATTTCCTCGAAGAAGAACTTTGATATATGAACCACAAAATATATAAAATACTTTTACCGGCTTTTCTGGCAATGTGGTGTCTTGCTGCCAATGCCGGGATTACTGTTTACGAGTTCACTTCCGTCAATTGGGCAAGCCGCTGTGGTGCAACTCCGTGTGACGGTTCAACCGATGGCTGGATCTGTGACCTTCCCGCTTCCGATGTGGGCACGGCCCGCACCAATCCGGACGGACAGCTGATGTATGCCGGAGTAGGGGTGAAGACCGGCAGCACAGGAGCAGGTGCGACATCGGTGAAGTCATTCACGCAGGTGCGCCAACTGACTTTCAATTTCTGCCAGAACAGTTCCCGAGGCAAGGGAGTTATCTACGTGCAGGTGGGCACCGGACCTGTTGACTCTATCGTAATCAACCGTCCCGCTGCCTCCGGAGCAGGCATCTACAACCGCGATTCTGTTGTCCGCTTCGCTGAGCCGCATTCGGGACGCATCCGCTTTTGGATCAGTTGCTCGGAAAATGGTATTTATCTTCACAGCGTCAGCATACGTGCGGAGGAAGGCGGATCCACGCCTTTCACCCAATCTGCCTACAGCCTGGTGACTGACGTCGCCCAACTGCAGGACTCCGATCAAATTATCCTCGGTGTTCCTGATGCCGGACGTATTATGGGATATTTCGACGAGTCGGTCAGCCAGAACAATATCCACAGTATTGCCGGGTCGTTTACGGCAGACGGCAACGTTGTACAACCGCGCGAAGAGGCAATTTACACGCTCCGCACGACTATGCTCGATGGTGCTCCTTGCTTCTACATCCAGGATGAACTGCGCTACGAAGAGGCTTTCCTCGTGGCCAGCGGCGGGCAAACGAAAAACCGTCTTGCTTTATGGAACCATCTTACGGATGAGAATACCTACGGCAACTACGGCTATTGGGACATTGCAGTAGAGGCCGACGGCGCGGCTACAATCCATAACCTCGGCAGGTCGCGGAGTACATACCTGCAATATAATGCGTCGAACAATCCGACGCTTTTCAGTTGCTATGCGCAGCAGGGCAGCCAGACTCCCGTGAAAATCTACCGGAAAACGGAAGCTTTGGGCGATGTGGCCGCCATAGTAGTTCCGATGCTCAATTTCGGTACGTTGCTCCAGGAAGGTACTGAGCCTATAGGAGCGGAGCGGCAGCTCACAGCACAGGCTAA
>JAGHUE010000139.1 GCA_018064985.1 Candidatus Colicola faecequi
CGACCTCAATATCCCATTTGGAACCATCCGCATGCGCAAGCAAGGCAGCGCCGGCGGACACACCGGCCTCAAGAATATCGAGCAGCTGCTCTGCACACCCAACTATGCCCGCCTGCGGTTCGGCATCGGCAACGAGTTCACCCACGGCGCCCAGGTCAACTACGTGCTCGGCCAATGGACACCTGAAGAAAATGCCGCTTTCCCCGACCGCCTGAAGCTCACAACCGACATCATCCGCTCGTTCTGCCTGCAGGGCATCGACCGAACGATGAATCAGTACAACGGGAAGTAAATCTCCAAGGGACTTTCATGGGACTCTGATGGGACTTTCATAAGACTTTTTTCACTATGGCTCTGGAAGAACGAGTAGACAAATATCTTTTCGCAATGCGCATCTACAAGACGCGCAGCATCGCGGCCGACGCCTGCAAAAAAGGGCGCGTCAAGATGAACGGAACGGAGCTTAAGCCGTCGCGCGCTTTCCGCATAGGCGACGTCTTCACCGTGCGCAAAGGCCCGATTACGTACACATATAAAGTGCTCAATCTCAGCGAGAACCGCCTCGGCGCCAAGCTGGTGCCCGACTACATGCAGGACATCACCTCACCCGAGCAACTCGAGATTTTGGAACTGGCGCACCTGGCTGCTCAGTCGGGTCGCGACAGAGGTACCGGGCGCCCCACCAAGAAAGACCGCCGAGACATCATCACCTTCATCTCCGATGATTACATAGCCGACCTCGACGACTTCGACGACTCCGACGAATAATCAACGCGCAATCCTACATTCAGAATGATCAAGAAATCCGACAACATAGCCGAATACATCCTTCAGATGTGGCAGATGGAAGACCTCATCCGTGCATTCCGCAACGACGAGGCGCTCTCGCAGAACGCTTTCCTGCAGGAGCTCCGCACCATGATGGAGCGCGAAGGCAAGATGGAGAAAGGCCACGTGCAGGTGACGGAAGTGGCCGTAGAGGAAATGCAGGAAATGCACATGCTCCTCATGCAGCAGGATGCCGCATACAAAGGCGCCTGGATGCAGCTCATGCCCTCCATGACCGTGCTCAAGGCCAAAACCGATCGCCCCACCATGTCCGACATGGAAATATGCCTCACTTTCCTTTACGACATCATGCTGCTCCGCCTCCAGAAGAAGGATATATCGGCAGAAATGACCGCTACACAGCAGCAGGTGAGCAGTCTGCTCCGCCACATTGCGCTCGCTTATCATGCCGAGCACACCGCCCCGCAGGAGTAAACCGACAGACCGATGACAACCAGACAACGATATGAAGGAATTCTGGCATGGTTTGAGCAGAACATGCCCGTAGCCGAAAGCGAGCTCCATTTCGAGAACGCTTTCCAGTTGCTCGTAGCCGTAATGCTGTCGGCTCAATGCACCGACAAACGTGTCAACATGGTTACTCCCGCTCTCTTCGAAGCCTACCCCACTGCGGAAGCGCTGGCGCAGGCTACGAAAGAACAAGTGCTGGCCTACGTCAAAAGCGTGTCGTATCCGAACAGCAAAGCCGAGCACCTGGTAGGGATGGCGAAGGGACTCGTGGAACGATTCGGAGGTCAAGTGCCCGACACCGTGGAGGCACTCACCACCCTGCCCGGCGTAGGGCGCAAAACAGCCAATGTGGTTTGTGCAGTCATCTGGAACAAGCCCACCATGGCAGTCGACACACACATCTTCCGTATAAGCGAGCGCATAGGGCTCACCACCGGCAGCAAAAACCCGCTCCAGACGGAGCAGACGCTCATTCGCTATATTCCGGCCGACATCATCCCCAAAGCCCATCACTGGCTCCTGCTCCACGGCCGCTACGTCTGCACGGCACGCAGTCCGAAATGTCCGGAATGCGGCATCAGAGCCTTTTGCCGATATGCAGCGAAGCAAAGATAACGAGGCACAAAAACAGAAAAAAACAAAAAAAACGGGATTGCATTTGCACATCTCGTTTTTTTTAGCTATTTTTGCACAAAAATAGTTCGGGCACTTCCATTGTTGTCCGCCATCCATACGATTAACAAAAAACATAAATATATGGCAGAGCAGAAAAAAATTTCCCCTGAAAAACTTAAAGCGCTCCAGTTGGCACTCGATAAAATCGAGAAAAACTTCGGTAAAGGCAGCATCATGAAGCTGGGCGAAAACAATATTGAGAACATCCCCGTTATCGGAACCGGTTCGGTTGGTCTAAATCTCGCACTCGGTGTAGGCGGTTATCCGCGCGGCCGAATCATCGAGATCTACGGTCCGGAATCGTCCGGTAAGACCACTTTGGCCATTCACGCCATCGCAGAAGCCCAGAAGCAGGGCGGCATCGCAGCTATCGTGGATGCCGAGCACGCTTTCGACCGCTTCTATGCCGCAAAGCTCGGCGTGGACATCGACAACCTCTTCATCTCACAGCCCGACCACGGCGAACAGGCACTCGAGATTGCCGACCAGCTCATCAGCTCCGCTGCTGTGGATATCGTAGTGATTGACTCCGTAGCCGCACTTACCCCGAAAGCCGAAATCGACGGTGACATGGGTGACAACAAAGTGGGTCTGCAGGCCCGCCTCATGAGTCAGGCACTCCGCAAGCTTACCGCTACCATCAACAAGACCAACACCTGCTGCATCTTCATCAACCAGCTTCGCGAGAAGATCGGTGTTATGTTCGGCAATCCTGAGACCACTACCGGCGGTAATGCCCTGAAGTTCTACTCCAGCGTCCGCCTCGATATCCGTCGCGTGAGCGCCATCAAAGACGGCGACAACATACTTGGCAACAGCGTCCGCGTAAAGGTAGTGAAGAACAAAGTGGCACCTCCGTTCCAGAAGGCAGAATTCGACATCATGTTCGGCGAAGGTATCTCCAAGGTTGGTGAACTTATCGACCTCGGTGTAGCATATGGCGTTGTGAAGAAGTCCGGTTCGTTCTTCTCCTACGGCGACACCCGTCTCGCCCAGGGCCGCGAAGCCGTGAAGCAGGTACTCCGCGAGAATCCGGAACTCTGCGACGAAATCGAGCAGAAGATCATGGAAGCCGTCAAGAACGGCGTAGAAAAGAAGGTCGAAAAGAAGAAAGATAAAGAAAACAAAGAGTAATCTTACGAATGACCCAAGTTTGCCTCACACTTACGCCTCAGCAGGCGGCCGACGGGCAATCCATCCAAAAGGCAGTAGCACGAGAGTTGCGGCTGCCTTTTGAGGCTATTTATGCCTACCGCATTCAGAAGCGCTCGGTAGATGCTCGCCAGCGGCAGATCAAAGTCCTGCTCACCGTGCAGGCTTTTCTTTCGGCCGACGAAGCCCAGCTCCCGCCTTATGAGCAGCCCCTCTATCGGGATGTGCATGAGGCGCAACGCCAGGTGCTCATCGTAGGAGCCGGTCCGGCCGGACTCTTTGCTGCCCTCACCTTGCTCCAGAAAGGCATCCGCCCCGTCATCATCGAGCGAGGGAAGCCCGTGAGTGAGCGTAAAGTGGATATCGCCTGCCTCAACAAGAACGAAGGCATCCGCCCCGAATCCAACTACTGCTTCGGTGAAGGCGGAGCCGGCACTTTCTCCGACGGCAAGCTCTTCAGCCGCTCAAAGAAGCGCGGCAACATGCAGCGCGTGATGGAGCTTTTCCATTATCACGGTGCTGCTGACAGCGTGCTCTACGAAGCGCATGCACACATCGGTTCCGACCGCCTTCCGGCTATCATCCGCAGCATGCGCGAAGCCATCCTTGAGCACGGCGGTATCATCCGTTTCGAAGAGAAATTCACGGGCATCAGCCGCGAAGCCGACGGCGCTATCCGCATCCTTACCGACCGCGGCACCTACACCGGCGAAGCCGTCATTCTGGCGATCGGTCATTCCGCGCACGACACCTACCGTCTGTTGGCTCAGTCGGGTATCTCGCTCCAACCCAAAGGCTTCGCGCTGGGCGTACGTGCCGAGCATCCGCAGTGGCTCATCGACGACCTCATGTACCACTCCAGTCCGCTCCGCAAGCAGGGACTTCTGCCTGCGGCCTCCTACTCGCTCGTCACTCAGGTGCACAACGAGTTCGGCCAGCGCGGCGCCTACTCATTCTGCATGTGCCCCGGCGGCCATATCGTGCCGGCAGGCAGCACGGCGCACAGCGGTGTGGTGAACGGCATGTCGGCTTCTCACCGCAATTCGCCGTTCGCCAATTCGGGCATGGTAGTGGAGCTCCATCCGGAGGATATGGTCAGCTACGATACGCTCCAGACAGGCGATCTGCTCTCCACCGAAGCTGCGCTCGAGTGCCTCGAGTGGCAGGAGAAAGTAGAGGAAACGAGCTGGCAGCACGGCGCGGTAGCGGCAGGCCAACCCGAAAGCGCCATCGCTCCGGGCCAACGCTTGAAAGATTTCGTAGAGGGCCGCGAATCGAAAGATTTGCCGAAGACGTCCTACCTGCCCGGCTGCATTCCGTCGCGTCTCGACCAATGGCTGCCGCCCGTAGTGAGCAAAGCCCTCCGCCAGGGCTTCCGCGATTTCGACCGCAAGTATCCGGGCTTCCTCACCAACGAGGCCGTAATCCTCGGTGTGGAGAGCCGCTCGAGCAGTCCGGTCCGCATTCCGCGCGATCCAGAAACGCTCCAGCATCCCGCTTTTCCGGGGCTCTACCCAGCAGGTGAAGGCGCAGGCTATGCCGGCGGCATCACCTCTTCCGCTCTCGACGGCATCAATGCCGCCCTCCGCATCGCAGGAGAATAAGCGATGACCACATAAAGAAAGCACGGCCCGACGGTCGTGCTTTTTTTTGTGTCTGACGCAACCATACCGCAGAAAAAGCGGCAGCTGCGTAGCAGGGGAGAAACGTTTCAGAACTCCTCCTCGGCCGGCTGATCGTAGCTGTCGGCTACTATCCGGGCCGTATCTTCCACCGCTTCCTTATGCCCGGTAAGGGCTGCGAAGGGGGCAAACTGAGCCGCACGCTGATACATCGTCATCGGCGTGTGGTTGCGCGACACGTGGTGCGGCAGCCGGATGATATCGTCGTATTCGCTCATGCTTTGTGTCCTCCTATCTGTTTGTTGCGCTCGCGGGCGGTAGCTCCTTCGGAGTAACTCGTGCCTTTGAGGATGGCGTTCTTGCCGAACTTATGCTTGATGGCCAGCAGGGCCTCCTGCATCTTGCGCTCCTTGTCGTGCTCGGCTTTCTGCTGCTGCTCGGCTTCTTCGATGGCTTTGTAGTCGACAAAGAGGTCAAGTTGCTGCGAAGCGACCGGTCGGTCGGCCTCGCCTTCGGGTATAAGGTGATTGGCCGTAAGGTTCAGTCGCCGGATGAGCAGGTCGGGATTGACGATGCGGTCGTACACCTCCATCACAGCCCCTATGATGCCTTTGCTCGACGAGGAATAGCCGCCGAGGTTGGCCGTTCCGTGAGCATGTTTGGGTGTGGGGCGTCCGTAGTAATCCGTTACGATTTCGCCCTCGTATCTGGCCGCAATCTCGGGACGCGTGAGGCTCTCGCGGTCGTAACTGACGGTCAGTACCAGTTGGTCGGTCACCAGCCGCTTGTCTACCAGGTCGAGGCTCATCGCATCGGCCATCTCCATCACTACGTTGCGCGCCATCGGAAAAGTATAGGGCTCGGTGAGCACCTGTCCGCTGCTCATCGAGTTGGTTTCCGGGCGGTAGGCCTTCACGTCGGCTATCGTGCAGGGTTCCCAGCCCCACGCGTGGTCGATCAGCAACTCGGCATTCACGCCGAACCACTTGTAGAGCACCTCGTCGTTCTCCACGCTCAAGCGTGCCAGTTTGCCCATCGTGTCGATGCCGTAGCGCTCCAGGCGGGCGGCTATGCCCCGCCCCACGCGCCAGAAACTCGTAAGCGGCTTGTGGTCCCAGAGCTGCCGGCGGTAGCTCATCTCGTCGAGTTCGGCAATGCGCACGCCGTCTTCGTCGGCCGGCTTGTGTTTGGCTACGATGTCCATCGCTATCTTGGCCAGATACATGTTCGTACCGATGCCTGCCGTGGCAGTGATGCCGGTCTGCCGGAGCACGTCGCGGATTATCGTCATGGCCAGCTCATGAGCCGTCATCTTGTAGGTGCGAAGGTAGCCGGTTACGTCCATGAACACCTCGTCGATGGAATACACATGGATATCTTCTTCGGAAATGTACTTGAGGTAGATCTGATAGATGCGGGTGCTGTAGTCGATATAGAATGCCATGCGGGGAACGGCGCGGATGAAATCCACTTCCCAGTCGGGATGCTCCCGGAGCAGGTTGTCGTCGGTAGATTTGCCCGTGAACCGATGTCCCGCTTTCTGCATACGGAGCTTATTCACCTCCCTCACTCGCTGAACGGCCTCGAATAAGCGTGCGCGACCGCCGATGCCGTAGGCTTTGAGCGACGGCGACACGGCCAGACAGATGGTCTTTTCTGTCCGGCTCTCGTCGGCCACCACCAAGTTGGTGGTAAGCGGATCGAGCCCCCGCTCCACGCACTCCACCGAGGCGTAGAACGATTTCAGGTCGATAGCTATGTATGTGCGCTCCTGCTGCATCACGCCGTTGTTGTCGTTCTTTGTTCTTATCCTCGCTTTGCTCGGAACGATCTGAAGGTGCGCTTCGCTCTCACGATCTGCTCGCTTCGCTCGGCTGTGGTCGTTGTCGTTTTCGTTATCCTATCAATTTGCGGAGCTGCTTGTCCGTAGCGTCGGGCAGCACCTTTCTCATGTGCGCCATTATCCGCTCGAGCGACTCTTCGGGCGTCCGGCTGCAGCGGCACAGCTCGTGGCCGTAGAGTGCCTCGGGGGTGGTGAGCAGGCTGCGCCCCCATCCGTATTCGCGGTTGTGCTTGTCGCGCGCATAAATGAAGTCTTCCGTCACGATATATGTGCCCATTTCGAGGCGGGTGACGTAGGCATCGAATTTGCCCCGCATGCCTTGTCCGGAGAAGCCGCAGGCGGCACGTAGATCGCAGGTCAGTTGGCTCCCGCCCAACTGCAACGTACTCAGGATCGTGCGCTCTATCGAAGCATCTTCGGGTTGGGGAACGCGGCTGCGGCGGTAGTTCATGAAATCGGGCCACCAGGCCATGCTCACGAAGCCGGCTTTCTTGTCGAAAAACTTGCCGTAGACGCACGGCAGTTCGTTCACGATAGTGCCTTTCCACTGCCAAAGGGGCCAGTAGAATCCGTCTTCCGGATCGGTTGAGTAGCGGCAGTCTTCATCCACGATTTCTTCGGCCGAATAGCCGGGAACGGCGCTGCTGAGCAGCGGGAGGAAGCCCACTTCCTCGATGAGCGACATCAGCTCCTCGCACGTATGTACTATTTCCGTCATTGTTCTTGGTTCTTTGTTCTTCAGCGCAGCGGTCTTTTGTCGTTCTTTGTTCGCTTCGCTCTCACGATCTGCTCGCTTCGCTCGGCTGTGGTCGTTTTCGTTGTCGTTCTTCTCTACGCCCCGTAGCGCGCTTCCACTACGCGCCAGTTGATAATGTTCCAGATGGCGGCTACGTAGTCGGGACGGCGGTTCTGGTAGTCGAGATAATAGGCATGCTCCCATACGTCGATCGTCAGGAGCGGCTTCAGTCCGTGGCGGAGCGGGTTGTCGGCATTGGGCATCTGAAGGATGCTCAGATGGCCTTCGCTGTCGGCGCAGAGCCATGCCCAGCCGCTGCCGAAGAGTCCGGTGGCTGCTTGCGTCAGTTTGCTTTTCAGTTCGTCGGCCGAACCGAAATCGCGCTCGATAGCTTCCAGGAGTGCGCCCGACGGAGCCGTTGCGGCAGGGGCCAGTTGCTCGAAATAGAGCGTATGGTTGAGCACCTGGCCGGCATTGTTGGCCAGTGCGCCCGTTGCTTTGGCGGCGATCTCCTCCAGCGGAGATTCCTCAAACTCGGTGCCCGCAATGAGGTTGTTGAGGTTGTTCACGTAGGTTTGCAGGTGCTTACCGAAATGGTAGCCGATGGTCTCGGCGCTGATAGCGGGAGCCAAACTGCCGACTTCGTAAGGAAGCGTCGGCATAAGGAAAACGGTCTTCATAGGCGTCATTTTGTTTGGGTTGGGTTATTTCTTTACTCTTACTACATCCACCACGTGGCTGCCGGCACCTATGAGTTCGGGGCGCTCGGAGATGCAGCGCTGGTAGTCGATGAAGCGGCGGAAGGTGTCCTCGCTCATGCGGTTGAGGCGGAGGCGCATGTAGTCGGCAGCGCCGTCGGGCGAGAAGATCGTCTCGCGCTCGAGCCCCGCCAGGGCGTTGAGCCGGTTGATGTCGTCCAGGCGTACGTAGTCGTAGAGCTCGTCCTTTCCGGCGCGGATGTGGAAGTCGGGGCTCACGGTGCCTTCGGCCATCAAACTGCCGATGCGCTCCTCGTCGAAGCAATAGCTGAGGATGCTGTATTCGTTCATCAGATAGGCAATGAAGATCAGTCCGCCGGGTTTGGTCACGCGCTTGGCCTCGCGGAGGGCGAGGAGCTTCTCCTCGTCGCCCATGAGGTGGTAGAGCGGGCCCAGAAGGAGGGTGATGTCGGCCGTGTCGTCCGGGAGGAAAGGCATATGGCGGGCGTCACCTTTCACCACGTCGGCTCCCGGTTCGCGCTTGAGGAAGATCTCGATGTTGCGCTTCACGAGCTCCCCGGCCTTCACCCGGTAGCCTT
>JAGHUE010000104.1 GCA_018064985.1 Candidatus Colicola faecequi
TACGCCGAGAAACATCGCCTGCATTTCGCATCCCGCCCCATCGACCATCGCCCGCTTCGCTGGTCGGCATTCGTGCTCGGACTGCCGTTCTTCCTGCTGGCCGGACTGGTCTGCTGGCCCACCTGGCTGATGGAGGTGTATGTGCGATTCGGAATTACCGACCACGGATTTGATCGCACGTTCCGCTACCTGACCGGCTTTGTCTGCGGACTGTTGACACTCGGACTTTTCCTGCCGTTCTGGATATATTGCATCCACTACCTCAACAACGCTCGTCGGCTCTTCGGTTACCAACCCGGCTACCAGGAACTCATGCCCTAACACCCTTGGATTATGCAACCGCTACGCAAGTTCTCCCTCAGCGACCGTGTGATGATGATTATCATCCTCGTGAACGCCATCACTATCTATTTCCAGACCGACCACCGAACCTGGTTTTGGCTGCAATGGGTGGACCTAAGCTGCACGCTGATTTTCTTCATCGAGATGTTGGTCAAGCATCGTGTATATGGTTTTCGACGCAATTGGTGCGACGGTTGGAACCGAATGGATGGCATACTCGTTCTGCTCTCGCTGCCCTCGCTGGCAGCGCCCTTCGTCGAAGCCGCCGGCGCGAACCTGAGCATGCTGCTCATACTGCGATTGCTGCGAGTTCTCAAGTTCTTCCGCGTGATGCGTTTCTTCCCCAACTTCGTTAAGATCGCTGCCGGATTCCGCCTCGCCATGCGCCAGACATGGGCCGTATTGGCAGGTTTCACGGTGATTGTCGTGATACTCGGCCTGATCAATTGCAGCCTCTTTGGCGACCGCGTACCGCAGTATTTCGGTACACCGCTCGACTCTATCTACACCATCTTTCGGATGTTCACCGTCGAGGGCTGGTACGAGATTCCCGATGCCGTAGCCGATGCCACCACTCCCGGCATGGTACATGTTGTGCGGCTGTTCTTCTGCCTGCTGCTGATATTCGGCGGCATCATCGGAATGTCGTTTATCAACTCGATCTTCGTCGATGCCATGGCCGAGGACAATAACGACGACGTCAAAGAGCAACTAAAACAACTGGAAGCGAAAATCGACCGCCTCCTCGCCGAAAAACAAAACAACTCATAACTCACAACTCATAACTCCTATGAACTATCGCCTCACCGGCCATAGCGGCCTCTACCTGCCCGAGCTCAGCCTTGGATTGTGGCACAATTTTGGTAGTGTCGATCGACACGAAAACAGTCGTGCCATGCTTCTCCACGCTTGGGAGAACGGCATCACCCATTTTGATTTGGCTAACAACTATGGCCCCGAGCCCGGTTCGGCCGAAGAGACCTTCGGACGGGTGTTGCGCAGCGACCTGATGCCCCACCGCGACGAAATGATCATCAGCACGAAAGCCGGCTACCGTATGTGGGACGGCCCTTATGGCGACGGCAGCAGCCGCAAGTACATCATCGCTTCTTGCGACCAGTCGCTTCGCCGCATGGGGCTGGACTATGTCGATATCTTCTATAGCCATCGCTACGACCCCAACACCCCCATCGCCGAGACAGCCGAGGCGCTCATCCAACTCGTTCGCCAGGGCAAAGCCCTCTACATCGGTATCAGCAACTACCCTGCTGATCGTCAACGCGAGATATGCCAATACCTGGAGGCAGCACATGTGCCCTGCCTTATCGGCCAATACAAGGCCAGCATGTTCCGGACCGAAACTCTGGAGCAGAACCTGCCCGTGGCTCGCGAGCTGGGTCATGGATTCATCTGCTTCTCGCCGTTGGCTCAGGGCCTGCTGACCGACCGCTACCTGAACGGCATACCCGAAGGCAGCCGCGCTACCAAAGAGGTATTCCTCCATCGCAGCGACATCAACGACGATTACCTCCGCCGTATCCATGCCATCAAGGCCGAGGCCGACGAGCGCGGACTCAGCATCGCACAATACGCCATCCGCTGGCTACTGGACCACGAGGGAGTAACCAGCGTGCTTATTGGCGCCAGCAGCGTTGCCCAGCTTCAGGACAACCTGTGCGCTATACGTTGAATTTTACCCCCCCCCAAGATCTTGAATATACCGTTTCAGGCCTACGCCGGACGGCAGATTCATCTTGTTCCGCATTCTGTATCGCATCATCTCCACTCCTCGGGTGGAGAGATGCAACAGCGGACCGATTTCCTTGGTTTGAAGGCCCTATAGAATATAGACGCAGAGTTTCACCTCCTGTTCGTTCAGGTCGGGGGGTTCTCGCGCAGATTCATAACTCCGCATGTCTCCCTTTATAACCAAAACGAGAACCTATAAAGGTTGTCGTTTTGAGAGCGGAGACCCATGTCATTTTGGTGATTTAGCTATCGGGGGCCCCAGAAATTTTAATTTCTGGGGTGACAGAGAGCGGTATCACCCGTGTGAACATGGAGTCGAACGCGACCATCCGGAGTTCTCCTTTACTACGTTCAGTCGATCTGAAGGTAGCCCCGGCAAAGCCCACGCTTGGCTTTGGTAATCAAACACGAATTATAATAACTTGTCCGTGCTGGTGCCGGTGCTGATGACCGTGATGCTGATGGCAGAACTGACGGCCTCGCTGGCACTGACGGCAATGCTTGTGTTACTTGCACCGTGCGAAATCCCGACAATCATCCAGACGAGCACGCTTGTGCATTTGCTTCTTTTCGGCTGCTTCAATATCCTTCAACTCCTGGTTGATGCCTTTGAGTTTGTCTTCAGCGGAAGAGAGCGCCATGGATGATGTCGCTTGCATCGACACTACTGCACCTGGGGCACCGCCACCGGTTGTCGCATAGTTAAAGTTGCCGGCAGCAGAAGATGCCTGAGCAGACTGCGCCTTGGCTGCAGTTGCCTCCTGCTGCGCATCGGAGCGTTGGAGAGCCAGATCGGCTTTCTTGGATCCGAGTTCCTGCATCTTAGCCTTGGCACCTTTCATATCTCGACGCTCGATGCGTACGGATTGTTCTTTACTTCCGCGGCCCTGTTGTCCTTGTACGAGTGCGGTGGAGGTAGTGAGCGCCATCAGTAGGGCGGATGCTAAAACTTTTGCTTTCATAACTGTAATCTTTTTTGTAAGGTTTAACAGACTAAATTTTGAGCTCATCCGACTTCTGCGTCGGTTACTCTACACGTCGCAAAACGCGTCGTGGTAAGCAGAAATCTGCTGTTAGCGACTGAGGCCCATGTTCTGAAGGCGAGCTGCCTCTACAAATCCTTTTACCCAAAGATTAAGTACAGTCTTCAATACTTTCATTGTTGTACCCTTTCCTTAAAATAAAATTAAACAAATCTTTTTTGTACCTTAATTCCAACACGTTGGAAATAGACTTCTTTTTGAAATCCGATGTTTTGAAATCCGATGCAAAAGTACTGCTTATTTTCGATATGTGCAAGTTTTTCCTCAACAAAATGCCGAAAATCTACAGATTGCAACATCAATGTGGCAAACAAAAAGGGAACTCCGTTAAGAGGCCGCAAATACCTCCGGAGTTCCCCAGCAAAGCCCACGCCGCTTTGCGGATCAGTGTCCCCTCACAAACTGCCCTTCGGGCTGTTCCGTCAGGAAGCAGCAGTCTTCCGACTGCTCCTCGTCGATAGCCTGCTGCTGTTGTTTCAGATATTCGTCGTAGGTCATAAGAGTTCTGCTAATTTATCATCTCGAGCAGCCTTCATTTCCTCACCCTGACTATCATACTGCTTGCGCTTACCGGTGGGCGGTTCGGTAAGACGAATACGACCGACGGCTGTTCGACCGAGGCTTCGGGCAATAGCAGCATCAAAAGCATCCATGTGATGCGGCAGGAAACGCTCGCTGATGGCACGCAGACCAAGGATCTTCTCCTCGTCCGTCTCCACTAATTCAGCAACACCGAAAGCGATGGCAGAATTAAACTCCAAGGTAAAACTGCCATCTTTAGGGCCAACGGTGGGTTTGCACTTGCTCACAGCCGAGAGGCAGACACGCGGATTGCGTGCCAAAATATCCAGTTTCTTTCCCTCCAGCGCACAGTGGAAGTAAAAAACTTCTCCTACGGCAGCCAACGACAAGGGCACAGCATACGGTGTGCCGTCGGTGTCGCACATGCTAACCGTAACATAAGGTGCTTTCTTCAGCACCTCCCAAGCCCAGTCTGCGGGCATTTCTCTACTTTCTTTTCGCATATTATCTTCTTAATTCTATGGTAATGAAACATTCTCTGTGCGAGACAGCCGTGCCAGGGATTCCAGATAATCATTTAATCGATTGATTAATCTTTGTTCAGAAACTTGATGACTTTTTAATCATACTTTTTTATTTCTACCAATTCTACAGGCAAACCGTCAGGATCGGCGAAGAACACACATTTGCATCCCGTGAAGGAATCGATACGGATGTATTCTGTTTCAACTCCTTTCGATCTTAGTTCGCTAATGCATGCTTCTATGTCTGTGACGGTGAACGCCAAATGTCTTAATCCTAAAGCCTCGGGGTAGGAGGGACGTTGAGGAGCATCGGGGAAAGTAAACAGTTCAATGAGATAATCTCCGTTTAAGGCCAGATCCACCTTCCATGAGTCACGTTCTTCGCGATATACTTTGCGAATTATCGTGAATCCTAAAACATCGACATAGAAAGCTATACTTCGTTCTATGTCGCTTGCTATCACTGCAATATGATTAACATTGTTCAGTTTCATAATCAACTATTTATAGTCTTGTTTTGTTGATTGTAATTTTGTCTAAGTCTCTTCATTGCCTCGGTAGTTGTATTGTACGTTTCTATCAGCAGAAGACTTTCATGAGATGCGTCTTGAGTCATTTTCTTGGGTGTAGCAATTATTCTAAAACCCCAGCAACTTCAGAACAAAGGGAGTGAGCAATGCTGTTAGGACACCATTCAGGATAAGGCCGAGCGAAGAGTACGCACCGTATGTCTCACCCTTCTCCATGGCGCGTGATGTGCCCACGGCATGTGATGCCGTGCCCATACTGATGCCTTGCGGGAAGGG
>JAGHUE010000147.1 GCA_018064985.1 Candidatus Colicola faecequi
GTCCTCCTTTTAGATTTTAAGACCCGAGAAGCACATGAAGGCCATAGCCATCAGACCTACCACGATAAACGTGATACCGAGGCCCTGGAGGTGCTTGGGTACGTCGTTATACTCCATTTTTTCGCGTATACCCGCGAGCGCGCAGATAGCCAGCATCCAGCCGAGACCGGAGCCGAGCGCATAAGAGAACGCATCGAGGATAGAGGTGATAGCCTTCGGATCAGTGGCGTCGAGGTTGACGCGCTGCTGCATGAAGAGCGAAGCACCCATGATGGCGCAGTTCACAGCGATAAGCGGCAAGAAAATACCGAGAGCCGCATAGAGCGACGGGCTGTATTTCTCTACCACCATCTCCACGAGCTGCACGATAGCGGCAATAACGGCAATGAAGAGGATGAAGCTCAGATAGCTGAGATCAACGCCTTCTACGAGCGCGTTCGGGCCGAGTACATACATCTGAAGCAGATAGTTGACCGGCAGGGTAACGAGCAGCACGAACGTAACTGCAATACCCAGGCCGAAGGAGGTCTTCACGTTTTTGGATACTGCCAAGTAAGAGCACATACCCAGGAAGAATGCGAAGATCATGTTGTCCGCAAAGATAGAGCGGACGAAAAGACTGATAGCGTGTTCCATTATTTCTTACCCTCCTTATCGTTAAGAGCACGATGTGCCCAGATGATACATCCGGCAAGGATGAGCGCCATTGCAGGCATCATCATCATACCGTTGTTTTCGTAGCCGTGATCGTAGCACCACTGCGGGATCACCTGGAAACCGAAGAGGCTGCCCGAGCCGAAGAGCTCACGCACGAAGGCGATAGCAGCGAGCACCCAGGTATAGCCCAGGCCGTTGCCAAGGCCGTCCATGAACGAATCCCACGGACCGTTGCTCATAGCATAAGCCTCGAGGCGACCCATCAGGATACAGTTGGTAATGATCAGGCCGATGTAGACCGACAGCGCAACGCTGACGTCGTAAAGGAAGGCCTTCAGCACGGCCGATACGAGCGTAACGAGCGCAGCCACTACAACGAGCTGCACGATAATACGGATACGGCCCGGGATGGTGTTGCGGAGCGCAGAGATAACCACGTTGGCAAGCGCCACGATGATCGTAACTGCGATACCCATCACGAGGGCGTTCTTGAGCTGAACGGTAACTGCCAGAGCAGAGCAGATACCGAGGATCTGTACAACCACAGGGTTGTTGGCGTTGAGCGGCCCCATGAAGGCCTCACGCGTTTTGTCAGAAAGTAACTTTGCCATGGCGATTATTCGTTTACTTGTTCTACATTTTCTTCAGCATCCGGGAGCAGGTTTGCAAGAACGTCAGCAATGAATTCTTCTACAACGCCTTCTTCTTCAGCTGCATTAAACCAACCTGCTTCTACGTAAGCAGCCACACAGGTGTGGAGCATGGTCTCTACGCCCTTCGAGGTGATGGTTGCGCCGGAGATGCAATCTACATCGCCGCCGTTGCCGGCCTTCTCGATGGTCATTACGAGGCCGTCGGTAAGGAGCTTCTTACCTTCGAACTGCTGCTGGAAAACAGCGTAGTTCTTGATTTCGCCGCCGAGACCCGGAGTCTCACCTTCGTGGTTGAAGAAGACGGAGAAGATGGTCTGCTTATCGTCGTTCAGAGCAATGTAGCCCCAGATCGGGCCCCAAAGACCGGCGCCGCGAACGGGAAGAACATATTTCTTCTCGCCCTCGAGATTGGCCTCAAACCAGGAGAGACCGCACTTCTCGCAGGTAACCTCGGTGATCTGCTCGTCGTAGAGGCGGGTAGCGGTAGCATCGTCAAGGTCGCGCTCGTTGAGCGAAGCCAGGATCTGCTTGTGGGTGTCGAGCAGCACATTGGCGTCCTGACGAGCCTTCAAGCCGGCGCTGACAACAGCGAGCAGCAGCGCAACGATAACCACCATTACCGAAGCATACACTATCGTGTATACGTTCGAATTAGTATTCAGTTTCATGCGCGTTTCATTCGTTTAGAGATGTTTACTTGTACTACGCACCAGTCGATGAGCGGAGCAAGGCAGTTCATCAAGAGGATAGCGAGCATCATACCTTCGGGATAACCCGGGTTGAGCGCGCGAACGATGATGGCTACCATACCGATCATGAAGCCGTAGATATACTTACCGGTCTCGGTGCGGGCAGAGGTGACAGGGTCGGTGGCCATGAAGACTGCGCCGAAGGCGAAGCCGCCCAGCACGAGGTGCATGTACCAAGGAGTAGCTGCCACTGCATTAGCGCCGCCGAGGTTGAAGAGAGCTGCCGTTACGCCGCCGCCTACGAAGACGCTCAGCATGGTCTTCCAGCTGGCTACGCCGGTGAAGAGAAGCAGCAATGCGCCCAGCAGGATAGCCCATACGCAGGTCTCGCCTACGGAACCCGGATAGAGGCCGTTCATAGCGTCCAGCAGGCACATCTGGTTGCCCAGCGTGTCGTGGATCTGTGCGGTAGCCTCCTGCGAGGTAGCGAGCTGACCGAGCGGGGTAGCGCCCGAGAAGCCGTCAACGAGCTGCTGACCGTTGTCCCAGCCCCAGGTACCTTCGGTACGGACGAACACCTTGTCGCCCGACATCTTCGTAGGATAAGCGAAGAAGAGGAACGCGCGGGTGATCAGCGCTACGTTGAAGATGTTGTAACCCGTGCCGCCGAACACTTCCTTAGCGAAGATTACGGCAAAGGCGGTAGCCAATGCTACCATCCAGAGCGGGGTGTTGATCGGAACGATCAAAGGAATGATCATACCGGAAACGAGGAAACCCTCAGCGATCTCTTCGTGCTTCCACTGGGCTACAGTGAACTCGATGCCGAGACCTACGAGGTAGCTGACGATAACGTAGGGCAATACGGCCAGCAAACCGAAGGCGAATGCCTTCCAGAAAAGCGCGCAGGTGAGCGCACCCTTCACGATCTCGCCCGTAGCGAGGAAATGCTGGTAACCCACGTTGTACATACCGAAGAGCAGAGCCGGTACGAGCGCGAGCACTACCATGATCATGGTACGCTTCGAGTCGTTGCCGTCGTGAATCTGCGCTCCGATGCGCTTAGCGGTGGTGTTCGGGGTGAACAAGAAGGTAGCAAAACCGTCGAACACAGACCAGAAAGCGTGGAGTTTTCCGCCCTCTTCGAATGCGGGGCGTACTTTTTCTACTAAATTGTATAATCCGTTAAACATAGTTTTGTGTTATTCAAGTTCGTTTTTCATATTGTCCAATGCCTGACGCACGATAGCCTGGAGCGGCATCTTCGAGGTGCAGACATACTCGCAAAGCGCGAAATCTTCGGGAGCCACTTCATAGGCGCCGAGCTGCTCCATGCGGTCGAGGTTGCCTGCAATCATGGCCTTGATGAGGTACTCGGGATAGATGTCCATCGGGAACACCTTGTCGTACTCACCGGAGGTGATGATAGCGCGGCGGCCGCCGAGGAGACGGGCGTCGAAGGAGAAGTGCTTGAAGCCGAAGAGGCCGAGCCACTTGCCGGCAACGGCATTGTTCACCGAGAAATTGTCGAAGCGCGGCATGATCCAGCCCAGGAAATCGCGGGCTTCGGTGCCTTCTGCAATCACGGTGATCTGGTTGGCCGTCGGTTCGATGATCTCGTCGAGCTCGATCTTATGACCGCTCAGCGGGTTGCCGAGGATGATGCGGGTGCTCTGGCCGGTAAGGATGTTGCTCTTCAGGATAGCCGATACGGGCATACCCGGAAGCACGCTGCAGGAAGCGTGAGTAGCTGCGCGCGGCCCGCTGAGCGCTACGCGGCGCTGCGTATCTACGATGCCGTTCTGGAACAGACGGCCGAGGATAAGCAGATCCTGAGCGTTGATGGTGTACACGGTCTGACCCTTGCCGATCGGGCGAACGTGGTTGATCTGTACACCTACGTTGCCTGCCGGGTGAGCGCCTGCGAATTCGGTAACGGTGCAGTTCTTCAGGTTGCGGAATTCCGTAGCCTTCGAATCTGCCTTTACGCCAACGAATACGGGAGCGATCAGGGCGAGTGCGTTTACTGCAGCCTGCAGGAGGCTGGCGTGACCTTTTGCAATGAAGTCGTAGTCGGGAGCGAGCGGAGCGCTGTCGAAGGCAGAGATGAAGATTGCCTTAGGAGCTTTCTCGGGCAGTGCGATACAGTCGTACGGACGCTGCTTCAGAAGGCTCCAGAGACCGGCCTTCAGGATGAGGGCCTTTACCTCTTCACCGTTCTTTACCTCGGTAGCAAAGTGCTCATAGTCGATCGTCTGGTCGGCTTCGATGCGGATCTCCATCACCTTACGGCGGTCGCCGCGGACAACGGCTGCGATCTTACCGCTTACAGGAGAAGCGAACAGCATCGACTCATGACTCTTGTCGCAGAACAGGGCGGTACCTGCCTTTACGACATCGCCTTCACGGACAAGCATTTTGGGCTTGATTCCGGCGTAGTGGTCGGGAACGATGGCGTAAACAGCCGGGCGCGAGATCGACTTGATCTCGGCTGCAGCCTTACCTTCCATTGGGATGTCCAGACCCTTTGTCAGTTTGATTACTTTGTTCATGATGTAAGTTAATTATGTGAATTATTTTTTTTTGGAAAAATCATTCGGGTGCTTCTGTGCGCGCGTAGAGAAATTATGCGCGATGGGCGCACGCACACAAAATACGGTACAAAGTTAGTGAAAAAATCCGATGCGACCAAATAAATTTTATTTATTTACGCTTATTTTTTATTTTCTTTGCCCAAATAAGAATATTTTGCTAACTTTGCAGAGCAAAACGGGGTGGACAAAAGACAAAAGACCGCTTCGCTGAAGGACGAAGGACAAAAGACAAAAGACAAAAGACCGCTTCGCTGAAAGACAAAAGACAAAGAATGATTTATCGTGATCTGGAAATAGAACTGACGCGCAAGCGCATCCGCTCGCTCCGTCTGACCGTGAAGCCCGACGGACGGGTGGCCCTCAGTGCGCCCCTGCTCGCGCCCGACGTAGTGATCGAGCAGTTCGTGAGCGCGCACTACGCGTGGATTATCAAGGCCCGTCGGAAGGTGCTCCTCCGGGTCGAGACGCAGCGGGCCGTGCATTATGCCGATGGCGAGCAGCACCTCCTCTTCGGCCGCTTGCTGACCCTCCGTGTGGAGGACGAGAGAGGCAAGGAGTCGGTGGCTTTTTATCCCGATGAAATCGTGCTTTTCTGCCATCCAGACCGCACCGAAGAGCAGCGGAAAAAACTGCTCTATCAGGGTTATTATCAGCAGTTTAAGCCCGTTATCCAGCGCCTCTTCTGCAAGTGGGCCGACCGGCTCGATGAGCACGGGATCGACTATACGGTCCGCCTCACGCGCTCGCAGTGGGGCAGCTGTATGCCCCGCCAGCGGAAGATGTCGTTCAACCTCGATATGGTCCGCCTGCCCGAAGCCTGCATCGAATACGTGGTGATCCACGAATATTGCCACCTCACGCATTGCAACCACAGTCCCGCTTTCTGGGCGCTTGTGGATCAGCATCTGGCCTCCGAAGGGCTCCCATGCAGCAAACTCATGCGCGCCCGCATCAAGCAGATCACCAAGCCCGTATAGACGAAGGACGAAGGACGAAGTGAGCCAGAGGCTCAATTGATTGTTGCCAAAGGCAAATTGATTTCGAGCGGAGCTCGTTGATTGTCGCCCAAAGGGCGAATTGATGAGCGAAGCGCGCCTTCAGATCGTTCCGAGCAAAGCGAGGATAAGAACAAAGAACGAAGGACAAAGGACAAAAGACAAAGGACAAAGGACCGCTTCGCTGAAGGACAAAATAAAAAAGGACACCCGGAAGGATGT
>JAGHUE010000082.1 GCA_018064985.1 Candidatus Colicola faecequi
TCCACATAAGAGCTATCAGAAACCAAGGCAGGTAGACGGCTTTGATAGCAGGCAGGAACTGGCAGGAGGCGTCAAAGAAGAAATGCCAGCAGAACTCGACGGGAACGTAGAGCAGGAAGACGGGCGTGAGCAACTGCTTGGCGCTGCGGACGAGCGAGCGGAGGGAATCAGAGCGATCGAAGACGCCACTTATCATGAAGAAAGCGCACATGAAGAACGTCTGGTAAGTCCACATGGGGATGTCGATGCCGGCGAAGAAGTCCCAACCGGGAACGGAGCTGCCAAAATGCACCCAACTCTGGTAGCCCAGATGGCCCCAAAGCACCCCCAAAATAAGGAGTCCCATGCCCACATCGTAGGAGCCAATGCGTTGTTTTATTTCCGAATTATTTGTTTGCATGAGAAAAGCGAATAATGCCTGACAGTCGTTTCAAGATTGTTTTTTCATTATCTCATCACAACCCGCTACCACGTCGCGATAGGTGGCTTCGAAATCGCCCGTATACCATGGGTCGGCCACATCGCGGGAGGAGCCGCAGAGCGACATGAGAAGACGGATCTTGGGTTCGGGAAGAGCCGCATCCCGGTCGAGAAGCTCCTGCCCCAAGGTGTAGCGAAGCCAGCGGAAATTGTTGCGATCCATGAGATAAATCTCATCGAAGGACCGGTAGTCGTGACGGGTAATCTGACGAGCGCCCCGACGGGAGAAAGGGATGCCGTGACGACGGAGACAGTCTTTGGCCGGGGGATAGATATCGTTGCCTATCTCCTCGGTAGAAGTGGCACAGGAATCGATGAGGAAATCCGCATCGAGACCGGCCTCTGAGACCATATATCTGAGCACCATTTCAGCCATCGGACTGCGGCAGATATTGCCATGGCAAACGAAGAGTATCTTACGCATAATCAGGAAGTTGCATTCAATGATTTGTCATAATCGCGGCAGAGGGAGATGAGCCACAGGTATTGCGCCATAACGGCCAGGAAACTGCCGATGCAATAGCCGGCAATCGCCCAAGTGAAGCTGCCGAGCCAGATGCCCAAAGCGACGCCCAAGACGCGTAGAACGGCCAGCAGGATCTCGAAATAGAGGCCGAGTTTCTGCTTCATGAAGACATCGGAAAGGAAGCAGGTGGAAGACGTGAGGGCCACGGCATAGAGCCACGGGAGCATCCATCGGATCATATAGCCGGACTCTACCCATTCTGCCCCGAAAAGCACCCGAGTGAGCCACGGAAGGATGAAATAAAGGAGGATGAAACCGGGGACAACAACGAGGGTCGTCCAACGGGTGAAACGACGCATGACCGGCATGAGCGGTTGTTTCTCGTGCACGCGCGCAGTAGAATATTGGTAGAGCACCTGATATAGGGCCTTGGTGATCATACTGACGGGAGCAAAGCCGAGGAGGACGGCCATTCCCCAGAAACCGACGTCGCGCGTGCCGAAACAAGGCGTGAGGACGAAGACCGGCAACTGGCCGACAAGCAGATTGACAAAATCGCGCGGGAGGGTGAAGAGCGGGAAATTGCGATAGGTTTTCGCCATTTGAAGAGAGGACGACTTATCCACTCCGAAGAGCGGACGGATGGCCTTCCGGAAAGCGAGAGATATACTGAGAAACGACGAAAGAGCCGGGGCAATGACCATGGACCAGATCATACCTCCGGAGAGGAATCCGGCATAGCCGAAACCGAGTTTCGATCCTGCAGAAAGGATGCTGAGGGAGAACTGATAGCCGCTGATGCGGGTGTACTCTTTCTGGCGTATATACCAGTAATTGAGGAGGTTCCACAAGCCCATGAAGAAAACGAGAAGGGGCATGAGCCAATAGAAACGGGCCAGGTCGGGCGACTTGAAGAGGGCGGCTATCGGATGGCGGAAGATGACGGAGAGAGCCACGAGAGCCGAGGTAATCAGGAGAAGGAAAAAGCCCCAATGGAAGGTGGCACGAGCATCTTTCTCTTCAGCCGGGAGGACGATGGCATAGTGGTATTCGGCCGTAGCCAGGATGACGAGGATATTGCCGATATTGAGGAAAAGGGTGAGCAGGCCGAAGTCATCAGGGCTGTAAAGGCGGGTGAGAACCGGATAAACGAGCAGACCGATTACCTGCGCAATAACGCTTGCGGACAGAAGTTTGCCCACATTGCGGAAAAGATCATTACGGAAGAAATCGGTCAGTTTGCTCATAAAAAAGACGATAATACAAAGCGTATCATAGAGGGAGCAAAGTTACATAAAAAAAACGACAGACGCAAGTTTTGGAAGCTTTTTTCACAAAAAGAGCCCGTTTGTTGTTTCAGATTAACAAAAAACACACTAAAAGGAGTGCTCCCCTTGTAAGAATAAAAAAGAAAGAGTAATTTTGCAGCACGTTTCGAAAGAGACAACCATACATACGATGCTCAGGTGTCCGACTCACGCCCGGACCTAACAGGGAATCAGGTGAAAATCCTGAACAGTCCCGCTGCTGTAAGTTTCATCACTCAGCTGCTCCAATATGCCACTGACAAATAGCCAAAGTCGGGAAGGCGGATCAGCCGAAACAAGTCAGAAGACCTGCCTAAGCGTCAGTCTACGAACTCTCGCGGAAAAGAGCATCAGACAACGCTTCAGCCATCCTCTCCGGTAAGAGGATGTGGCTTGTGGCATGTTGCATATCCATTTCCCGGCGTTCGGGAGATGGATTTTTTTTGTGCATTTCAGTATCACTCAAATTAATTTATACCAAAATGAAACGATTTTTACTACTTACAGCGCTATTGTGTGCCGCATTCGGCATGAGCGCACAATCCGCAGAAAGCGGAGATTCCGAAAAAAAGTTCGTGGAAGTATATGCTTACTATCCCGATGCGATGGCCTGCTTCAAATGGTCGGTTTACATTAATCCCGAAGATGAAGAAGATTATGTCGCAGCCAGCGTTCTTGACTCGATTGACATCCTTGATGACCAGACAACAATCGACGGACATCTGAATGGGTTCGTCAACGAAATTACAGTGAACGCTCCTGACGGTGTAGAGTATTCCGGAGAAATGATCGGCGGCGGCTACTGGATGTATAATCTCAACGACGAGATGGCACAACTGGGTGTGTCGTCACAACCGGTAGTGGCAGGTGACGTAATTTTCTGGGAGTACAAAACCGACTGGACAAGTTGGGGCGTGACGACCGTAGATGAAATGTTTGCAGTAGCCGACCTTTATTTCGTAGACTTCGGGCCGGTCAACACCCCTGCGGGAGAGACTATAGACACCACAATCGTGGCTTGCGACTCCATCTATTTTATGGATGAATGGTATTATCAATCAGGTACATATGCAATCAGCGAAGGAAGCACCACATATAATTTGAACCTGACAGTAAATCACGGTTCGACAGAGGATATCTATGAGACTGCATGCGACAGCTACACCTGGGGCAATACAACCTATACTCATAGCGGCACCTATGTATTCAGAGGAACGGCAGCATCGGGTTGTGACTCGATAGTAACCCTCCATTTGACAATCAACAAGGCACAGCAGATCGAGCTCTCGGAGAGCGCTTGCGAAAGCTTCGAATGGAACGGCCAGACTTATACTGAGTCGGGCGATTACACGTTCAGCGGAACTACCGTTGCCGGCTGCGATTCCACCGCTATCCTTCACCTGACCATCAACCACGCCGTCAATGAAGAAATAAGCGAAACGCACGAAGGCAGCTACGAATGGAACGGCCAGACATACACCGAGACGGGCGATTACACTTTCAGCGGCACAACTGTTGCAGGTTGCGATTCGACCGTAACCCTTCACCTGACTATTACTCCCGTTTCTGCAGTTCACAATACCGTACTCAGCAGCCATATCTACCCGAACCCCACAACAGAAATTCTTCACATTGAGGCAGCAGAGGGCAGCATTGTAGAGATTTACGACAATACCGGTCGCCTGGTAATGAAAATGCCGTACGAGGAGACCATAATGGTAGGCGAACTGAATAGCGGAATATATCTGCTCCGCGTAAGCACCACCGACGGACAGTCAGCAACCGAACATTTCGTCAAGCAATAACACAGCATCCGAACGCATCGTATGCAGAAAAAAAAATCCCCGGGGAATTCCTCCGGGGATTTTTATATATACTTACGTAAAGAAAACAGTTATCAGTTATATCCGAAAGCGTCGACTGCCACGTAGAACTGTGCGACAGACTCGGCATTCGGGGCGGTGTTCTTGCCGACATATTCGTCGAGATCAAAATCGATATCGATCACACCCATGTCGGACGGGATATTGCGGATGGCCCAATAGTGGACATTGCATGGTTTGCCGGGGCCCCAACCGCAGCGGTCGTATTTGTAAGTGCCGGCCTGCGAGTAGTTTCCTCCGTTTTTCTCGAAAATATAGCCGGTCTGAGAAAGAGTATCGCCATTGAGGACGATGTGATACTCGTTGTAGTCGAACTCGGCCACATTGACAGGCTTATAGCCCGAGCGACCGGGGAAGCGGCCGTTGCCGACCGTAAGCGCATCCTGACCGTGACCGGTGAGGCAACTGCGGAGGACGATGTTCTTCGTACCGGCCGGCACATGGATGACACGATGGCCGAGACGGAGGGAGTCTTCAATGGAATGACCGGCTACACCATAGGCCCAGGAACGATAGCCGGTATTGCCGCTGGAGAACGAGTCGTAGACTTTCTGGTGCCATGACGGACGGCCATAAGGGTTCTTTTCTTTGAAGAAATAGAAGCCCAAAGTGCAGGCATGCGCACGAGAAGCCGTAGCATCCCAACCGCAGTAGAAAATCTTGAACTTGGTATGCCCCTTCAAGAGAGGGATGAGCGGGGTGACATCCAAGTAATACATTTTCTCCCACATGCTGTTGAACGAACCGCCGTAGGGCGTGATGCAGCGGGTGATTTCGTACCACTCGTCGGTTTCGGGATCGCAGACCATAATCTGAGTAGTCATATCCCATTCGGCAGGACCTTTGTTCCAACCGCACATGGTGTATTCGATAAGGCAACGACCGCAAGACTGCGCATCTTCGGGGAAATCCACATAGAAGACAGAATCTTCATCCTGGCTCCAGCCGTAGAAATGCAGGCGGAAGGTGTCGGACTGGATGTAGAAGGAGGCGTCGGAGAGGTTGGTCGTTTCAGAAAGGCCCTTGTAATCGGTCCAGCCGCGGTTGTCGAAAAGTTCGACAGTCATTTTACCGCGACTCTCGGAATCGCAGGCTGCCAAAAGGAGGCAGAGAAGAACGGGGAGAATGAATTTTTTCATGTATCGAAGCGGGAAAAATCAGACATTGTTATTGTTTCTGCTCTTTATAAGCCTTGAGCGCACGGGCAAGCTGATCGGGGCAGGAAGTGCCTTTGTAGCCGCATTGGGTGCCGGAAAGACGAGCGATCACATCGTCAATTTTCATGCCTCTGACAAGGCTGCCGATGCCGGTAAGATTGCCCTGACAGCCGCCGAGGAAGGATACTTCTTCGATGGTGTCGTCGTCGGTAACGGTAATCTGAATCATTTGCGAGCAGGTGCCGCGCGTTTTGTATTGGAATGAAGTCATATGTGAAATTTTAATCGGTTACAGAAGAGATATCGGATGGTACGGTCCATTCGCCCGTACGGAGGTAAAGTCCGAGACGGGGGATGAAGGCGTCGCGCAGACGGGCAATGGTGGAGGCATCGGCAGTGCCCATGAAGATAGCGCCGGGCCAGGTGTCCGCATAGCCGGCAAAGAGCGGCAACTCGGAGCAATGTGCCACTCCATAGGAAGAGCCCTCCGCCTGCCAGGTGAAGCGGTGGTATTGCGCCCGGACTCCCTGTTTGAGGAGATAACGGACATACTTCCCGGAAGGATGAGCAAAGGCATACCACGTAACAAGGCCGCGGATGAGACGGGGAACATAGAGACTGCCGTCGTCGGCTTGCGTGGTAACGACCGCACGCTTGAGTCCGCAACGCCATTCGTCGGGGATATGCCGGCAGGCAACAGGCTGGAACGCCATGCCCTTGCGGAACTGCTGCTCCATGGCATATTGGGCAGCCAGCAGTTCGTCGGAAGATGCCGTACGGAGCTTCTGCCGCCCCGCATCCACGTTGCCGCCTCCAAGCGCCCGATAGAAAGCGGCTGCCATTTTTTCAGCTTTCGAAGCACTCAGCCCGAGACCGAGAGGTGCAGAGAAAAGGAGTGCCTGACGGACCAGCGGTTCCTTGAGCTCCGCCAACAGAAAGGCCACCGATTGGGCTCCGGCCGACTGACCGCCGAGCGTGATGCGGGACGGGTCGCCTCCAAAGGAGCGGATATTGGCAACCACCCAACGGAGGGCCGTCATCTGATCCTGCAATGCCAGATTGACAGGCACGAAACCGGGGTCGTAGAGATAGCCGAAGCAGCCCAAGCGATAGGAGATGCTGACACAGACAACATGCTCACGCTCTGCCAATTCGGACAGATCGGAAAGCTTCTGTTCGCTACCGCCATGGCGATAAGCTCCACCATGAACATATACGAAAACAGGAAGCAGTTCGGCTACCTGTTCGCCATAGGCAACAGGAGTATAAACGGAAAGGACAAGACAATCGTCGGATTGCTCACAATGGCCGGTATCACCCCATTTGCGATCGCCCTCCACATGAAATTGCGGGCACATAGGGCCACGCTCGGAATAGTCGAGCGAAGCGTCGAAGGACAACAAATGCGGCTCAGCGAAGCGTTCCGCTTTGGCATACGGAACACCCCGGTAAGCATGGAGTGAAGGTTTTATTTCAGGCAAAACGGACAATTACTTGAGGTTGTACGTTACGTTGGTTACCACGCGGATATTCTTGATATGCGGCGTAGTGGCATCCTCGGTAATGGAGAAGGAGCCCTGCGAAGCGGTAACGAGCGAACCGAGTTTGCAATCGGCATCCTCAGCGAACTTGACCGCAGTAGCACGCGCATTGGCGGTAGCCTGCTCAACCATTTCGGGCTTGAGTTCTGCCAGATGGGTATAGAGGAACTGGGTGCTCGAAGAGTAGTCGTCGGCCTGAATAGCCACACCCTTCTTGAGGAGCTCTGCCTGCTTCTTCATGCAAGCCATGACGGTTTCCACATGGGTGGAGCTGACGGTAATGGTAACGGAAGTCTGGTAACGCTGTGCGACGTTGTTGTCGGACCACTGCTGAGCCTTGCGGTCGTATATAGACGGAGCGCTGACAATGATCTCATCATCAGAGATGCCGTTCTGCTTGAGGAAATCGATCACCATCTGCTGCTTATGCTCCACCTCGTTGCAGAGGAGCTGCATATCGTTGCCCACCTCCTTGAAGGAGAGCGGCCAAATCACCTTGTCGGCCATCACTTCACGTTCGGCCAATCCCTTAACGGTAACCACGCGGTCTTTCTTGGCAAAATTGTCGATACCGCGGAAAATGAAGAATCCGCCGAGAGCGATACCTACGCTCAGAATGGCGGCAGAAATAATTTGTTTCATATCTGTAATGCGGTCATTTATGACCTGCTATTTTTTCGATAATCAATGCTATGGCTCCATCACCTGTCACGTTGCAAGCCGTGCCGAAAGAGTCCATGGCAATATAAAGCGTAATGATCATACCCTGCTGCTCGGGCGTAAAACCGAGCATGGATTCCAGGAGACCGATAGCCGCCATGATAGCGCCTCCGGGAACACCCGGAGCAGCCACCATCGTAATGCCCAGCATCAGCAGGAAGCCCGGCAAAATATGCACATCAAACACCATGCCGTTCATGAGCATGATGGCAATAGAACAGCTCACAATCTTGAGCATACTGCCGCTGAGATGGACCGTAGCACAGAGAGGAACCACGAAACCGGCTATCGGTTCGCTCACTCCGTTGCGAATCGTTTGCTTGAGGGTAACGGGAATGGTGGCAGCAGAAGATGACGTGCCGAGAGCCGTAAGATAAGCCGGCATCATGCCCCAGAGAAGCCTGAACGGATTGCGCTTGACAACCGCTCCGGCTACAAGGTACTGAAGCACGAGGAAAAGGAGAGTGAGAGCGAGGATGATGACGATAATCTGCAGGAAATCGAGCAATACGTGCCCCACCTGTCCCTGAGCGGTCATCTCGAGGAAGAGGCCCATGATATAGAGCGGAAGGAGCGGCACGATCAGGCGTTCGATAGCCATCGTAATGATCTGCTTGAGTTCATCGAAGCCCTGCTTGAGAACGGGTGCGCCGAAGGCGGCAATGCCCAAGCCGAGGAGGAAAGCGGTAACGAGCGCGGTCATTACGCCCATAAGAGGCGGGATGTCGATGGTGAAATAAGGCGCGAACTCGAGGCCGCCCGTAAGCAGATCAGCCACTCCGGCTTTGACGATATGCGGGAAAACGGAACTGCTGACGCCATAAGAAACGAGTCCGGCCAGAACGGTAGACGTATAAGCGATGGCTGCCGTCATCAAAAGAAGGCGCTTGGCCTTGCTGCCCACATCGGCAATGGCCGGAGTAACCAGTCCGACGATAATAAGAGGGATGATGAAATGCAGGAGCTGGTCGAAGAACGCATTGAACGTTTTCATCGAACGCACCAGCCATACGGGTGCAAAGCAACCGACGGCCACGCCCAGAGCGATAGCTGCCAACACCTTGAGGATGAGCGGAATGCGCTTGTATGTTTCGAAGAATTTCATAGCGGAAGTATTTGCAGGAGAAATATCAGAGTTATCCGTTGAGTTTGGCCATGAAGCGGTCGGCCAGAACGAGGAAACGGGTGTGCTCCGCCTTGGCAAGAAGGTTGCCGCAACTGTCGGTCACCTCAATCAGAAAATCGTACTGACGCCCCTCGTACTTCACAAGTTCGGCCACACAGGTAACTTCACTCGAAGGCAGGCAAGCGCGCACGTGGTCAACCGCTATACGGGTACCCACGGTAGTCTCACCCTCGCGGAGCGCCCCATCAGCATCAGCCGGGAGGGCAGCAATCAGCCGACAAGCCGTATTTTCCATCAGCGCCACCACAGCAGGGGTAGCATAAACAGGGAGCAGACCGCTGCCCATCCGGGCGGCCGTATCCTGCTCCGATACCGTATAAACAAACGTATGCTTCATTATTTTTCACATTTTCGGCAAGCACAGACTCACCGTAATCACGGGCAAAGTTACAAAGAAATATCGATTTATGCAAATAAATTTGCACATACGGCATTTTTTCCGTAATTTTGCAGCAATGAATCAAGCCGTTTTTCACATATTGAACCTGTTGGACTCCTCGGAGCGTCCCGAGCGCTTCACCTTTCCCTTCTCGTATACACCCCACCCCTGGGCAGAGCGGGCAGCCGGAGAGGTGATGACATGGGCGCGCACCTACATGGAGTCGCATCCAGAAAGCGAGCTGCACAGGTTGGGCAAGATGTTCGGAGTGCTCGTTGCGGAAGACGGAGAGGGCCGAATCGGCTACCTCCGCGCTTATAGCGCGATGCTGGACGGAACCTACTGCCACGAGGGCTTTGTGGCTCCCGTGTTCGACCTTTCGAATCCCGACGGCTATTTCAAGCGGGAAGAAGCGAGAATAACGGCCATCAACAGGATGCTGCGCGACGTATCCACAAGCGGAACGAAGGGCTGCGAACATTCCGAAACCGAGATTATCCGACTGAAAACGGAAAGGAAACAGCGGAGCCAGGCGCTCCAACGCTGGATGTTCAGCCAATACAGGATGCTGAATGCAGCAGGCGAAGAGCAGGATCTGCTGAAGATTTTCGAGCAGGAAAAACCTATTTTGAGCGAAGAAGAGTTTTTCTCGGGAAAGCGAACCGGCAAGAAAGACGAGGGAACGACTATGCCGCCCTCGGGAGCCGGCGAATGCTGCGCCCCTAAACTGCTGCAACAGGCTTTTCTGCAGGGGCTTAAGCCGCTGTGCATGGCCGAGTTCTGGATGGGCGCCTCGCCCAAAAACGAGTTGCGGAAAGAGGGCACGTTCTACCCCGCCTGCCAGAGCAAATGTAAGCCTATTCTGCGGCACATGCTCAGCCGAACACCCCTGGAAGACGACCCCGTGAAGCTAAGCAGCCGGGAGCTTGCAGAAAAGACGGCAATCCTCTACGAGGATGAATGGATGCTGGTGGCCGATAAACCATCGGGCCTCCTGACCGCTCCGGGAGCAGAGGGCGCCTACTCACTCCAGCAATGGGCAGAAGCGCGGCTTGGAACTGCGGTTTGGCCGGTTCACCGGCTGGATATGGACACCTCGGGCATCGTAGTGCTGGCAAAGACGGAAGAAGCTTACAAACGGCTGCAGCAGCTGTTCTTGAGGCGGGATATTTTCAAGCGCTACGAGGCGGTTGTCCGCTTCGGGGAGGAAAGGGCCAACGCGCCAACGGGCATTATCAGTCTGCCGCTCCTGCCCGACCCGTTCGACCGACCGAGACAGATGGTCAACAGGGAGCACGGAAAAGCGGCCGTAACGCGCTGGGAGATAGCGGAAAAGAGAACCGACGGAAGCACCCTGCTGCACCTATATCCCCAAACGGGACGGACACATCAACTTCGCGTACATTGCGCCCATCCGGAAGGACTCGGAGCCCCCATCCTGGGCGACCGGCTCTATGGCGATAGCCGAACGGCCGACAGGCTGATGCTCCACGCGGCAGAGATACGGTTTGAGCACCCGTATACGGGCGAAGAAATGCATATCGTTGCGCCAACGGTTTTCTGACAAAAAGTCTACTCTACTTCTACTCTGAGTCTACTCAAAAAACGGAGCAAGACACAACGGAAAAGCCACCTCCGGAAGGGGGGGGTGGCTTTTGCTGTAAGCGGGCGGCAAAACTGCCGGGGATAGCGGCCGACGGATCAGAGCAGAACGTCGGACTGCGGGTCGGTAGGCAGGTCCGTCTCGTCGGTATCGACTACGGGTTCCTCTGTGTGATAATAGAGGTTGTCGTCGATTACCGGTTCGGGTTCGTACGGAGCCGGGGCATAGCAGGCCGCAAAGATGAGCGAGAAGCCCATGAGCGTAAGGAGTTTGCCTGCCAGCTTGAGGGTTTTGTTTTGAAGGAGTTTTTTCATATTTTAATAGGGATAAGAAGCAAGGACAAAGGACTAAGGACGAAGGACAAAGGACTAAGGACGAAGGACTAAGGACGAAGGCCTAAGGACTAAGGACTAGGGACTAAGGACTAAGGACGAAGGACTAAGGACGAAGGACGAAGGACTAAGGACAAAGAATCAAGAACTTGATCAGAAGCGGTAACCTACGGAAGCGGAGGCCATCTTATGCATCAGTACCCCGAAGATGGGTTCGAACTGATAACCGAGCTCGAAGGTGCCGAACCAATGGTTGCTGCCTACGCTCACGCCAAGGAGCGTGCCCTGGAGGGCGGGCGAGAACTCATACTGGGTTTCGATTGGTCCCATTCCCCATTGGGGAAGCGTGGGCGACCAGGTGGTGCGCATGGCAGCTCCGAGGCCGAGGGTGCTGAAGAGATTGACTTTCTCGCGATGGAAATAGGTGAAACGCACCTCGGGGATGAGGGCCCAATCGAGCGTATGGCTGCTGCCGCCCCGGATATACTGACCATAGCCGTTTATGATCTCGTAGGGCTGATATTCGCCCGAGAAATCAAACTGGAAACCGAAGCCGAACCAGGAGTTGAAGCGATACTGATAGCCGAGGAAGAAATGCGGGAGCACATGGCGGGAGCTGTAGTTGAGCCGTTCCTGCTTGAGATTGTTGTGCCACTCTTCGGTAGTGATGCCGAGGCCCCAATCGGGAGCGGGCGGCACGATATCGGGCAGCGGTTCCTCATACCAGCCTGTGAAGCCCAGATGGCCCATGACAGCATCACCTATACCGATGCGGATCTCGTGGCGGTTGGCCTCGCGGTTTTCCTTGGTCTCAGCCATGAGGCAGAGCGGCAAAAAGGCGAGGAAGAAAAGAACAGACAGCTTTTTCATTCTTCGCCCCCCTTCTCTTCTTCATCCGCGTGGTGCGGGTTGTACGCGCCCAGAAGCTTTACTTCGGTCATACGGATGCCATAACGCGCATTCATATACGCAAGCGAGCACGTTTCGCCTGTAACGGCAACGGTATCGCCCGTCTGAAGGCCGGCAAGCAAAGGATGATTGAAGTATGCAAACTGATGCGCGCCTTCCAGGAGATAGAAGTCGGTTTGGGAATGAATCGTGCGGACGGCAGGACGATTGATATTCCAGTTGAGCCATGCTGCTATGAGTACGCCACGGGTGGTGTAGGTCTCTACGGTAGGCTCCACGAGCGGATTGCTGGGCGGAGTGATGGTATCCTGATAGAGATGGTTTTCCTTATCCGATTGGGTGAGGAACTGGGTGAAATCTCCCGGGTCCGGGATATGATCATGCTTGCCTTCAGTATTACAAGCCGTGAATGCCAATGACAAAAGAGACAAATAAACGAGTTTTCGCATACAATATATTTTTTATCAAGTATCGGTTGCTTTTTCTATGAAAAGACGCTGCAAAGTTACAACTTTTTTTTGAATTGTGCAAATCGGCGTGTGATGCAGCAAGGAAAATTTCGTCAC
>JAGHUE010000175.1 GCA_018064985.1 Candidatus Colicola faecequi
AAAGCAGGCGACAAGCTGTCTGTCAGCGTGTTATCGAGCGAATAGGCCAGCATCTCGCCTTCCCGGTTCAGAATAGCGAATCCGCCCTGCTCGAAGGCGAACATCTGCAGTGGACCGATGGCGGAAACGGAGTGGAGATCCGCTGCCGATCCGCTCAATGCGACATGTTTTTCCGCGGCTCTTTGCTGCAATTTCAAAAATGCCGTTTTCTGCATATTTTCAGCCGCACATAAGCAGCTGACAGCCAACAACAGGCCGAATACAATCGTCTTTTTCATACGTTCCCTATCTTTTTTCCGTAACGTAGGTTACGTTACGCTGCAAAAATACTGCTTTTTTCCGACATCCGCAAGTTTTCTCCGGGAAAACCGCCGGAAGACCGCTCTTTTTCCTCTTTTTTTCGCATGCCGGACAAGTAAGACTCATGTAAGACGTAAGTAAGACTTGAGTAAGACTTTCATGCGACTTTTCATCCCGATAAATTAGTATTTATAACATGAAATTTGGCAATACAAAAAAATATTCGTAACTTTGCGCCTGTTTTCAAAAAACAAACCGAAATGAAACACTTCTCCATCATTGCTTTGGCTGCCCTTATGCTGACAGCCTGCGGCCCGAAGACCGACCACATCCGAATACTCGCCACCAGCGACACCCACGGCATGTTCTACCCCTATAGCTATGCTCTCCTGCAGGAGAACCCCACCAGCATGTGCAACGTGGCTTCCATCGTAAAAGAGCGCAAGGACGACTGCACCCTCCTCGTTGAAGCCGGCGACATCATCCAGGACAACTCCTCCGAGCTTTTCCTCGAAGACGACGTTCACCCCATGATAGCAGCCATGAACCAGATCGGCTACGATGTATGGATCACGGGCAATCACGAATACAACTACGGATTCAAAGTACTCAACAAAATAATCCCGCAATGCAAGGCCAAATTCCTGGCCGGCAACGTATACTCGCCTGAAGGCAAGCAGCTCGGCAACGACTACGTGATTATCAAGAAAAAAGGCGTAAAAATCGGCTTCATCGGAATGGTGACCCCGAATATCGTCAACTGGGACAAGCTCCATCTGCAGGGATGGACCGTAACCAACCCCGTGGAGGAGACGGCCGAACTCGTAAAAGAGTTGCGCCCGAAAGTGGACCTGCTGATTGCCGTAGAGCACATGGGACTCGAAAACGAATACAACACTCCCGGCAGTGGCGCCCGCGAGCTGGCAATGACCTGCCCCGAGCTCGACCTCATCGTAAGTGCCCACTTCCATCAGGGTTTCACGGATACTATCGTCAACGGTGTACGTATCGTGCAGAACCAGGGCCAGTGCCGCACCATGACACAGGTAGACTTCAAGAAAACCGCCAACGGATGGGAAACCACGGGCGAGCTGATCAACGTAGCCGACTATGCACCCGACTCCGCCTGCTTGGCAGTACTCCAGCCCTTCCACGAGCGCGCATTGGCTGAAGCCACCAAGGTAATCGGCCGTGTAGAAGGCGGCGACCTTATCCCGGCCGACCGTTTCCCCGGTGTCTGCAATGCTTATCTGGGCGATCATCCATGGCCGGATCTGGTAGCGGAAGCCATGAAGCATTATGCCGATGCCGACATTGCAGTGGCTTTTGCAGTACCTACCAAAGCCACCATTCTCGACGGCCAGGAAGTGACAAAAGCCGACGGAGCCGTCATCTACAAGTTTGCCAACACGCTCTACAAGCTCCGGATGACCGGTAAGCAGCTGAAAACTTATATGGAATGGACCGCGGGATACTATCAGACCTACAAGCCGGGACAGCCGCTCCGCTTCAACAGAGATTTCGCATCGTTCAACTTCGATATGTTTACGGGTGTAGACTATGAAATAAACGTATCCAAACCCGCAGGCCAACGCATCGAGAACCTTTGCTGGAGCGAAACGAAAGTGCCCGTAGAAGATACTGACACCTTCACCATTGCCATCAGCAACTACCGCGCCGGCACCCAGATGCTCAACCCCGGTGTAGTCTTCCCCGAGGGTGAAGATCTGCCCGTTATCCTCGAGACCGACATCCGCAGCGACATCGGCAACGTACGCGCCATTATCTGCCACTACATAGAGCACGAACTGAAGGGCGTAATCACTCCCCGCTGCAATCACAACTGGCGCCTCACCGGCCTTCCTGCCGACTTCACCGTAGAGCCCGACGGCTGGGGCCATTGATAAAGAAATGCCCTCGTCTTCCGGCTGAACACAAAAACAATATCGACTTACAACTTACTTGCGGATGCAGAAACAGTTGAAATACATAATCCGACAGAGTGCAGCAGCAGTGATGCTGCTGCTCTTTGTGGGTTATTATGCCGACGTCAACTTCTTCTCGCACGCACATATCATCAACGGTGTGACGCTCGTGCACTCCCACGTGCACAACGAACATCACCATGACACCCAAGGTGGTGGTCACAGCACCTCGGAGATCACCCTTATTGCCCATATGGCAAGCCAGTTTCTGGCCACGGGCGAAACTGCCGCGAATGACCTTTCCACCGACAATCTGCTTCTTCAAACCATTGGCATTGAGCAAAATGCCAAAGCAACTCCACATCACCTTACCAGTCTATCGCTTCGGGCTCCGCCCGCAATTTTGTGATGAATTCTGCCTCGGGCAGACACCGGGCGGAACACACCGTCCGCACGTTACACCCATACAGGTATAACCACGCTACTTATCACAAAAAAGACAGATGAAAAAATCCATTTTACTGAGTGGGCTTCTTTGCCTGCTCATGGCGTCGTGTAAGACGTCCGGCACAGACTCCCAAGAGGGAAGTGTGCGCATTGCCGGCGATACCGTTTATCTCCAGGAATCATCGCCCATCAACCAAAAAATCCAAATAGAGACTACCCGATTCCGTCCGCTCGAGACCACCTACTCTACCGTAGGAACGGTACGTGCGGAAGCCGGAAAATTGGCAGAGGTGGCCGCCCCGATGGACGGACGCCCGACCAAATGTTTCGTGCGTCTGGGGCAGCATGTAAGTGCCGGTCAACCGCTTTTCGGATTCCACTCCGCAGATTTTGCCGATATTGCAAAAGAATACTACCAGGCAAAAGCCGCTTATGAACAGGGCAAGAAGAACCTCAAGCGCAAAGAGTCGCTCCGCGAAAGCGGCATCGTATCCGAACGCGAGATGGAAGAAGCACGCACCGAAGAAGAAGTGCTCCGCAAAGACATGATCCGCTGGCAGCAGGCGCTCGAAGTGATGGGCGTGGATCCTGAAAATCCGGGCAACGGCGGTTCCTTCCAAATAATCGCCCCAATCTCGGGCGAAGTAGTGAAAGCAGAAGTAACACCGGGTCAGCTGGTAGGAGCCGATGATGAGGCTCTCATCGTAATAGCCGACCTGAAGCAAGTATGGGTAGTAGCCCGGCTGAAGGAATATTACCTCGACTGCATCTCACAGAACGACTCGGTAGGGGTTGTGATCGACGGGCACAGGAACTTCCATTGCCCGGGACGCATCGTATACATCGGTCAGCTGGTGGACGAAACCACCCGATCGGTAGACGTACTGGTAGAATGTGAGAACTATGAAAAGACCATGAAACCCGGCATGTTCGCCCACGTACACTTCACCGGCAAGGGACAGGAGGGCATCTGCCTTCCGGCCAGCGCAGTGATGCAAGGCGATGAAGAAACGTATGTATATACTGTAGCGCGCGACGGCGTATTCGTCCGCAGGCACGTGGCCGTGGAAAGCGGCGAAGAGGGCAATATATACGTGATGAGCGGTCTTGAAGCCGGCGAAAGAGTGGTAGTAAGCGGCGGAATCTACCTGAGTGAATAAGCCTATGGAAAGACTGATGCGTTTATTCGTGAAAAGACGCTGGCTGGTAGTCGCGCTTTTCGCCATCATAGGTATGGCCGGCATTTACAGCTGGAATCAGTTGGCCATCGATGCTTATCCCGACATTGCCGATGTGACGGTACAGGTGGTCACCCAAGTTCCGGGTCTGGCAGCCGAAGAAATAGAACAGCAAATCACCATTCCTCTCGAACGCGAGCTGATCGGCACACCGAAGCTGTCGGTGATGCGAAGCAACAACGCGTTCGGCCTCAGCACCATCATCCACGTTTTCGAAGATGATGTGGACGACTATTGGGCGCGTCAACGTGTGCGCGAACGCATAGAAGGAGTGGAACTTCCATACGATGCGGAGCCGGAGCTCAACCCGCTCACATCGCCGACAGGCGAGATTTACCGATACATCGTAGTAGGCAACGGACAATATCCGCTCCGTGATCTGACGGAGCTCAACAAATGGGTGATTATCCCACGCCTGAGGCAGATACAAGGCGTAGCCGACGTGAGCAACTACGGAGGAATCACCACCCAATATCAGGTGGAGATTGATCCGGACAAACTGGAGATGTACGACATCTCGCTCGCCGATGTAGAAGAGGCGCTCGAGCGCAACAACACGAATGCCGGCGGCAGCATGCTTACCCGCGGTGATCTGAGCTATGTGGTTCGTGGTGTGGGACTTATCCACGACCTGGAGGAACTCGGCAACATCGTAATCAAATCCGTAAACGGCACACCTATCTACATCAAAGATCTGGGAGAACTCAAGTACGGCAACCTGGAACGCAAAGGCATTCTCGGCTTCGACGACCGCGACATCCGCTTCAATGACGGCGTGGAGGGCATCGTGCAGATGCTGCGCCACGAGAACCCGTCGGCCGTGCTGAAAGACGTGCACGCAGCAGTAGATGAATTGAACAGTGAACTCCTGCCGCCGGGCGTACGCATCCAGCCGGTAATGGACCGCACGAATCTGGTGAACACCACCCTGCATACCGTCTCCCACACGCTCCTTTTCGGCATGCTGCTCGTAGTGATAGTGCTGCTTCTCTACATGAAAAGCCTGAGGAGTGCGCTCATTGTAGCAATCACCATCCCCATCTCGCTGCTGGTAGCTTTCATTCTGATGCACATAACGGATGTACCGGCCAACCTGCTTTCGCTGGGCGCAATCGACTTCGGCATCCTGGTAGACGGCACGATCGTGATGGTAGAGACCATACTGAAGATGCGTGAGCAGCAGCCGGAAGGCATACTGGACGGAAAAGAAGCCATTCGAAGGATGGTGAAAGTGGGTAAACCCATCTTCTTTGCCACTCTGATTATCATCGTAGCCTACCTGCCGCTTTTCGCGTTCCAACGCATTGAGCGCAAGCTCTTTACCCCTATGGCTTTCACCGTTGGCTTCGCCCTGACGGGCGCTTTATTGGCCGCACTTGTGTTGATTCCGGGTTTGAGCTACGCACTCTACCGCAAACCCCGGTCTATCCGCCGCAACAAGACAGTAGAGAAACTGACGGAGCGCTATATCTCACGCACAGCCAATCTGCTGGAGCATCCGAAGCGGCTCAACGGCCCGATCGCCGGCATTCTGACAGCCGTAGTGATCCTCTGCCTGCTGGTAGGCAAAGACTTCCTTCCGACGCTCGACGAGGGCGGTATCTGGATGCAGGTGCAGACGCCCTACGGCATCTCGCTCGAAAAGTCGGCCAGCTTTGCCGACACGCTCCGGAAGGAGCTCCTCTGTTTCGAGGAAGTGTCTTACGTGATGACGCAAGTAGGACGCGATGACGAGGGTACGGAGGCCTTTACGCCTTCACACATGGAGGTGTGCGTAGGACTGAAGCCTTACAGCGACTGGAAACGCGGCCGCACGAAACAGGACCTTATAGCCGATATGGAAACACGCATAGCGGCGCTCCCGGGATATAAAGCCAGCTTCTCGCAGCCGATCATCGACATGGTGATGGACCAGATAGCCGGTTCGCACAGCGACCTGGCAGTAAAAATCTTTGGAGAAAATCAGGCAGAAAGCCGACGTATTGCCGAGCAGATTTGCGGAATCCTGCGCGAAATAGAAGGCGCTACGGATGTAATGATCGATCAGGAGCCGCCACTGCCGCAGCTGCACATCGACGTAGACCGCGAAAAAGTGGCACAATACGGGCTAAACAGTTCGGACGTAGGAGAGCTTATCGAGGTGGCAATCGGCGGAAAGGCAGTAAGCCAACTCTATTCAGACGGCCGTGTACACGATATCACCTGCCGCTACAAAGCCGATTCGAGAGACACTCCGGAGAAGATCGGCCAGCTGATGCTCACGAATGCCGACGGCGTAAAGATTCCGCTGGCGGCCGTAGCTGATATACGCACTTCACTCGGAGCAAGTGCCTTGACGCGTGAGATGACCCACCGTCACCTCACCATCCGCGTCAACCTACGAGGCACCGATCTCACCAGTTTCCTGGAGAAAGCCGACAAGCGAATCAGCGAAGAAGTAGCATACGACAAAACGGCCTACCAGATCAAGTGGGACGGCCAGTTCCGCAATCAGCAACGCGCATACAGAAGGCTGCTGGTAGTGGTTCCGTTTGCGTTGGCGCTGATGTTCCTGCTGATGTACGGTGCTTTCAACGAATGGCGTCAGGCCGCCCTGATGCTGAGCCTCCTGCCTATGGCGCTGCTGGGCGGTATGGCTGCACTTTGCATACGAGGGATGTCGTTCAACGTATCGTCGGCTGTAGGCTTCATCGCCCTTTTCGGACTGACTATACAGAACGGTGTGATCATGATATCGCATATCAACGATTTAAGGAAAGAGGGAATGCCGCTCAAAGAGGCGGTAGAAGCCGGAAGTGCCCACCGTCTGCGCCCGGTATTGATGACGGCCTCTGTAGCCGTGCTGGGACTGCTGCCGGCCTCTCTGGCAACAGGCATCGGTTCGGATGTACAGCGTCCGCTGGCCACCGTAATCGTATACGGCCTGCTGTGCTCCACCATCATCACCCTTTATCTCCTTCCTACCCTCTACTACGAAGTGGAAAAAAAGGCCGAACAACGAAAAACCAACCGCAATGACGAACAGCTATAAATTTTATCTGCTGGTTGCTGTAATGGTAGCTGGCATGAGCGCCCGGGCCGAATCTGAGTTCGACAGATGGCTGCATCTGGTTGCTGAACACAACAGCGGCTACATCGCCGAGAAATACAATATTGATATGGCCATTGCCAATAAGCAAGCGGCCAAAGTATTCAACGACCCGGAGATCAGCTTCGACTACGGCAACAACCAGGATTGGAACCTCCGGATGGGTCAGACCTACGAAGTAGGCCTGAGTTACACGATTTCCACCGGTAACGAGCGAGGCGCCCGGATCAAGGTGGCAGAAAGCGAGCTGGCGATGACAGAAGCGGCCGTAGCCGACTATCTGTGCCAGCTCAAATACGAGGCGACGGAAGCATATGCGACCGCGTGGATTGCGTGGAAACGTTTTCTGGTAGCGGAACAATCTTACCGAACGATGCAGCGAATCGCAGATGCGGACAGCATAAGGCTGAGTATCGGCGACATCGAAGCAGCCGAGGCCCTCCGCTCACACATCGAGGCCCAAACGCTGCGAGGCGAATGGATGCTGGCGAAGGCCGAATATACCAATGCTCTCAGCCGCCTCAGGACTTTCACCGGGGGGATCGGCATCGAGCAGCCTGCCAACCTTCTCAATACCGACGAAGCACCGCTGCCAACATCGGAAGAAGTGCTTCTGGAAGAGGCACTGCACAACCGCAGCGACCTTCGGACCGCATGGCTACAACAAAGACTGAGCGAGGCGAATCTTCGCCTTGCCAAAGCCAGCATGGCACCAAGTCTGACACTCAATGCGGGCTATGTACACAGCCGGGAGGTAAGAAACGAGCTGGCCCCCGCTCCGCTCTTCAATGGGTTTTCCGTAGGAGTAAGCATGCCTATTCCCTTCAGTGCAGCCAACAAAGCGGGCCGCAAAGCAGCTGAGCATGAGATTGCCCAGAGCGAAGCCTACTACCAGGCTGCCGAGGAACAACTGCGTGCGGACGTAGAGCAAGCCTACAACAACTGCATTGCCCGCAAGGCCATTCTCGAGACCTACAGCGCGCGACTGCTTTCCGAACTGGACCGCGTACTGCAAGGCCATATCCAAGGCTATGAAGCCGGCGAATCGGAGCTGCTCGAACTGCTTGAGGCACAAGACACGTACAACGAGCAGATGAAGGTGTACTACGAGTATGTCGGCGAGGCTTTCATTGCGGAAGCCGCATTGAGAAGAGCCGTGGGGAGATGAGTATCCCCGGCGGCTTCATCCCCATTTATAGGTATTTTTAGCCTGAAAATTTTGCCTTACAGAAAATTATTCGTAACTTTGCAGCTGTTTCAATAAAGAAAACGTTAAGGAACACCGTCCATCAATGCATAAACAGTTGACACATATATTCCGACAGAGTGCGGCAGCAGTGATGCTGCTGCTCTTTGTGGGCTATTATGCCGACGTCAACTTCTTCTCGCATGCGCATATCATCAATGGGGTGACGATTGTGCACTCGCACGTACACAATCAGCATCACCATGATACCGCCGGAGGCGGACACACCACCTCGGAGATCACCCTTATTGCCCAGATGGCAAGCCAGTTCCTCACTACGGGCGAAACGGTCGAGCCCCTTTCCCACCCTGCGGGCACCCTTTCCCCAACTGGGGCAAGGGGGGAGGACGCCAAGGCCGTATCCCTACACCTTACCTGCCCCTCGCTCAGGGCACCGCCCGCGCTATTGAGTTAATTCCTACTTATTCATTTTATTTTGATTGACATGCGCATACGTGCGCATGAAAACAATCGTATCTTTACTGACGAAAAACAAATGAAAACTATACATGCTATAGTTTGCTTTGCCGTACTTTTCCTGTTTGCCGAACAGCTGCGGGCCGATGATTCTATC
>JAGHUE010000160.1 GCA_018064985.1 Candidatus Colicola faecequi
GATACAAATAAATTTGTATATATCAAAACGATATGAAAAGTGGGGCAAAAAATGTGCCGAAAATTTGGTCAAATCAAAAAAAAGCAGTACTTTTGCCGCCGTTTTCGCCCCGACGAAAGGGGTTGCCACACCTTATATATAATATATATAGCACCGGAAGTGGCTGAATAAATACCACCTTATACGAATGAGCAAGAATTTAGTGATAGTGGAGTCGCCTGCCAAGGCCAAGACCATCGAGAAGTTTCTCGGTGCAGACTACCATGTACTCTCGTCGCAGGGTCATATCCGCGATATAGAGGGACAGGGCAAGAACAGCCTGGGCATCGATTTCAACAACGGATACGAACCCAACTACGTGATCGACGCCAGCAAGGAGCGCCTTATTCAAACCCTCCGTACGGAAGCCAAGAAAGCCGATATGGTTTGGCTTGCATCCGATGAAGACCGCGAGGGAGAGGCTATCGCCTGGCACCTGAAAGAGGTGCTGGAGCTCAAACCCGAGCGCACCAAGCGAATCGTTTTCCACGAGATCACGAAGACCGCCATACAGGAGGCTATCCTGAGCCCCCGCGACATCGACTACAATCTGGTAAGCGCCCAGCAGGCCCGCCGCGTGATGGACCGCATCGTAGGTTTCGAACTCTCGCCCGTATTGTGGCGCAAGATATCCACGGGTCTTTCGGCCGGCCGTGTGCAGTCGGTTGCCGTACGTCTGGTAGTGGAGCGCGAAGAGGAGATTGAATCCTTCAAGCCGACCGCCCAATATCGCGTAACTGCCGATTTCATCGGTAAAGATGCCCAGGGCAAAGAGGTATTGCTGAAGACCGAACTCAATCACCGCTTCCAGACCAAAGAGGATGCTCGCGCATTCCTTGATCAGCTGAAGTCGGCCGAGTTTGCGCTCCAGTCGATTCAGAAGAAGCCGAGCCACCGCTCGCCGGCCCCTCCGTTCACTACGTCGGATCTGCAACAGGAAGCAGCCAAGAAACTGCGTTTCCCTGTAGCGAAGACGATGCGCATCGCCCAGGCGCTGTACGAGAGCGGTAAGATCACGTATATGCGTACTGACTCTGTCAACCTCTCCAATCTGGCCCTCGGCACCAGCCGTCAGGAAGTATTGAAGGAGTATGGCGAAGAGTACTACAAGATGCGCCAATACCGCACAGCATCCAAGGGCGCACAGGAAGCTCACGAGGCCATCCGTCCGACCTATATGGAGAACCGTCAGATCAGCGGTACGGCCGACGAGAAGAACCTCTACTCGCTCATCTGGAAGCGCACGCTCGCTTCGCAGATGGCCGACGCGCAGCTGGAGACCACCCGCATGGAGATCAGCGTAAGCGGTTCGCCTTACCTGTTCGTTGCATCGGGCGAAGTGGTTCTCTTCGACGGTTTCATGCGCGTTTACGTCCAGACCAGCGACGATGATCAGGAGGGCGAAAGCAACCTGCTGCCGATGATGGCAGAGGGTGAGAAACTCCAGCAGAAAACTGCTACTGCGCAGCAGACCTATACCAAGTCGCCTCAGCGCTACAACGAAGCCACGCTGGTGAAGAAGATGGAAGAACTCGGCATCGGCCGCCCTTCCACCTACGCCACCATCATCGAGACTATCCAGCAGCGCCACTACGTAGAGAACGGCAATGTAGCGGGCAAGAAACGCACCAATGAGGTGCTGACGCTCCGCTCGGGCAAGATTACCGAGAAGCTCACGCAAGAGACCGT
>JAGHUE010000004.1 GCA_018064985.1 Candidatus Colicola faecequi
TCGGTATGATTTTTGTTGTACAAAAACAGCGTACGCAATCGTGTGACGGCGGGTGTAAAGGCTGCCCGCTCCGTTCTTCGTGCGACAAACCCGAAAAGAAATGATCCGTAAGGTACTTCATTACATATTGTCTCTCGTGCTTATCCTGTTCTTCCTTGTGGCCGGAACGGGCTATAATGCCGTGCATTATTGCTGCGACACCTGTCGTGCGGCCGGTATCGAGCATGTTGCCGAAGAATCTTGCGAGGCTATTCATCATCACGAGCATCATCACCACGACGGCCATTGCCATCATCAGAACAGCTGCTGGCTCCGCCATCTGCAGGTCAATGACTTCGCGCAATCCGCTGAGATTCAGGTGCCTGCGGCGCATGAGATGCTTCTTCCCGCTCCTGCGGATTTCTTTTCTCCGGCTGTGTTGCTCCCGCTCCTCGAGCTGGAATACGCTACGGTTAATCCCCCGCCTTTATCGTCTGGCGGGACGGACATCCTCGTCGATGTCTGCCGATGGATTTGTTGATTTTTCCGCTTGATTGCGACTGCTGTTGATAGCAGTTGCCTCTTGTGTGTTGAATCTTCAAACCATTAAAAAATGAAACGAATCACTCTTCTCTTTTTATTTGTCATTATTGCCTTCGCGAGCCGCGCAGCCCGCGTTACGGGCGTTGTGCTTTCCGATGAAGGCTATGCGCTCATTGGCGCGAATGTCTATTGGGCCAACACCGGAACGGGTTCGATTACCGACCTCGACGGCAAGTTCTCCCTCGAAACGATTAAAGAAACCAACAAGCTCGTGTGCTCTTACATGGGCTATCACAACGATACTATCCTCGTCAGCGGTCGGGCCGACCTTACCGTCGTGCTCGTCAGCAATATCTACCTCGACGAGGTGACCATTACCGAGCGCAAACTCGGAGTCATCCGCTCCCGAGTAGCTGCTTTCGACACCCAGACTCTCGATGGGGCCGAGCTCTGCAAAGCCGCTTGCTGCAACCTCTCCGAAGCCTTCGAAACGAATGCCTCCGTCGATGTGGCGTATGCCGATGCCGCTACCGGAGCCAAGACCATCCGTCTCCTCGGTCTCAGCGGCACCTATGTGCAGCTCCTTTCCGAAAACACTCCGGGTGTCCGCGGTCTCGCGCAAGCGTTCGGCATGGAGTATATCCCCGGCCCGTGGATGCAAAGTGTCCAGGTGAGCAAAGGCACCTCCTCCGTTATCAACGGTTACGAGGCAACTACCGGCCAGATCAACGTCGAATTCCTCAAGCCCCAGACGCAGGACCCCATCGCGGTCAACGTGATGCTCAACACCGAGCTCCATGCCGAAGTCAACGTGGAAGGCGGCTGGCAGATTCCGCTAAAAGATGAGGACGAACACGAGCATGAGCACCACCACGAAGAAGGCGAGCATTGTCATCACAAGAGCCTTTATACCGGCATTCTTGGCCATTGGCAGCAGGGCTTCATGACCATGGATGAGAACCACGACTCTTTCCTCGAGATGCCCAAATCCACCAACGTCAATCTGGCCAACCGCTGGTTCTTCAAGTCGGGCGATTACACCATGCAGGCTTTTGTCCGTGGCCTCTACGACCGTCGTCTTGGCGGTCAGCTTGCCGAGATGAAGATGCCTGATGCCGAAGGCAATTTGGTTCCGACCACTATTGATAATCCTTATAAGATCGACCTCAATACCTGGCGCATCGACGGCTATCTCAAGAATGGCATCGTTCTCAATGATGAGACCGGTTCGTCCATCGGCATCGTGGCTGCGGCTTCCCATCACAATCAGGCTAATGCCTATGGTATTCGCAACTGGAACGCCTCGCAAACCAATGCCTATCTCAACGCCATCTGCCAGCTCAACTTCGAAGGCTCCGAGCGTCTCGGTATGGACAACGACCATCGTCTTTCTGCCGGCCTCAGCATCAACTTCGACAACTATCGCGAGCTGCTCCATTTTCAACCCTTCCCCGGTTTGACCCAAGTGTATCTGCCGCCGGTAGACCTCAACCTCGACCGTTGGGAACTAACCCCCGGTATCTTTGCCGAATATTCGCTCAAGCTCGATGAAGTTCTCTCTCTCGTTGCGGGTGTCCGTATGGACTACAGCACCACTTACGGTCTCTTCTTCACGCCCCGTGTGAATGTCCGCTACAGCCCGTGGGAATGGTGGTCTATCCGAGCAAGTGCCGGACTCGGTTACCGTAGCCCCAATTTGATTGCTGACAATGCCGCTATGCTCCCTTCCAGCCGCAATATCCTGACGAGCGACATGGGCTGGACGAAATCCGGAATGCATAGCGAAGCACAATGGATCGAAGGCCCGGCTCAGGAGCGAGCTGTCAACTCCGGCATCTCCACTACATTCTATATTCCGCTCGGCAAGAAAGAGTTGCAACTCTCGGGTGAGTATTATTATACCGGTTTCATGAACTGCCTTATTGCCGACATGGACCAGTCGCCCGATGCAGTTGTATTCTACAACCTCAGCAATGTGCATAACCTTACCGGTGTTCACGGACAGAGCTATGCGCAGAACATGCAGGTGGAAGCCACGATGGAGATTCTTCGCGGTTGGACCATGACGGCAGCTTTCCGCTTTACTGACGTGAAGCAAACCACACTCAAGCTTCGTGAAGATGCCAAGTTGGGCGAAGACAAATACCGGGCACTTCTCCGCCAGAAGCCGCTTACCAACCGCTTCAAGGGTATCATCACCACCTCTTACCAGACGCCTCTCAAGAAGTGGCAGTTCGATCTTACCGCTCAGTTCAACGGTGGCGGCCGAATGCCGGACGGTTTCAACAATTACTTCCTCAACGACTTGCAATCGAAGCAGTATTACCGGAAGGAAAATGATCCGTCGCTCTACTACAAGTGGTATCCGCAGCTCATGGCTCAGATTACCAAGTATTGGCGCACTTGCAGTCTCTACGTGGGCGCTGAGAATATGACCAACTTCAAGCAGGAAAACCCGGTAATCGGAGCCGATGCTCCCTACGAAGCGGGCTTCGATGCTTCCATGGCATGGGGACCTATTACCGGTTGGAAAATCTATGCCGGTTTCCGTTGGTCGATCTCCAAAGATGAATAAATTTCCGGAAAAAATTAAAACAGAATGCCTCCGGGCAGCTATACGATTATGAAAAAACTGATGATGGCGCTGGTGCTCTGCCTTATGAGCATCTCGATGGCTTTCGCGAAAGGTGAGAAGCAGGTTGTAGTATTCGACGTGGATCTCCATTGCGCGGGTTGTGTCACTAAGATTGAGAAGAATATCGCCTTTGAAAAGGGCGTGAAAGACCTTGTGTGCAACCTCGACGAGAAGACGGTCGTAGTGGTGTTCGACAATTCGAAAACCGATATCAAAACTCTTCAGACGGCTTTTGCCAAACTTGGCAAGTCGGCTAAGGTCAACGCGAAGAAGACCGAAGCGGCAGTCAAGGCTGCAGCTCCTAAGAAATAGGGTCCTGCTGCTGTAAAATTGCTCGAAATCGCACTTTTCACCTGAATTTTTTTGGCTATATCAGAAAAAAGCGCTACCTTTGCACCCACTTCTACCGAATGAAGTTGCCGCCATGGTGGAATCGGTAGACACGAGGGACTTAAAATCCCTTGCCCAGTGATGGGCGTGCCGGTTCGACCCCGGCTGGCGGTACATGGAGAGGAGGCTGTTGTGCGATGTTGTTTCGGGCAATTGCCTCTTCTTCATTTTATCCTGAATCTTCTTACTGTAAACTGAATCCGGTTATGGCATCCCATAGCAACTATTGGTATGAAATCACTTCCGAGAAGGAGTGGACTCTTGCGGATTTCGCCTTACGCATGGGCGAACTGCATCCGCGTTTGAAAGAAGAAAATGCGCTCGAAATCGCATGCGGGTCGCTTCCTGAGCAGACCAGGCTTTCTGTTATTACTTTCAATTATCGCAGCCTTGATGAGCTGGGTTTGCCGCTCACGATGTCCTCCTTGCTGGTCATCCCGTTTGCCGGGGGGTGCTTCTCGGCTCCGCGTTTGGTGCTCGAAAACCGGGCCACTCAGGCTGCAGATAAGAGTGGCCCTACCCATCAGTGGAATATCTGCACGGTTCACGCGCTTTCCAACAGCGTGTTGGTGAGTCCCGACCTCATGAGCTTCGGAGCTTCTGTCGATCGCCCCATCTGCTATTGCCATGGCGCTCTTGCTGCACGCAATACCGTGGATGCGGCCATTGCTGCGCAGACCATCCTCATGAATCGGAAACTTACGGATGCGCCTCTGCCCGTATACAATACGGGCCACTCGCAGGGCGGCTTCGATGCATTGGCTGTGCATCGCTATATGGAAACGGCTGCCACTCCCGAGGAGTGTCGCATGTTGCCGCTCGTAAAGTCCTACTGCGCCTCCGGCCCTTACGCTCCGGATGTCCTTACCGAGGTGGTTTCTCCGCGGGAGAAATACCTCTACGGCGCTTATATGGTGCTCAATGTGATGAGTTATCTCCACTATCGCAAAGATTGTCTGCCGGCCGGCCTGTCTGTTTCTGATTTCCTCACGCCTGCTGCGCACGAACTCGGAATCGAGCAGTTGATAGCCTGTAAAGAACACTCGAATACGGAGTTGGTGAAAACCGTAGTGTCGGCCCTCGGCACCCGCACCACGGCCCTCTTCATCGAAGATGCATGTAAGCCGGGCGGGTATCTCTACGGAATTCTCATGGAGGCCTACCGCAAGGAGCGCCAGATTGATGGTTGGAAGCCTCAAAAGCCCATCTGGTTTTACCATGCTAAGCATGATGAGTGTGTTGTGGTCGAGTGTATGTATGCGGCTCGCGAGGCATTTGCCGGTTGCCCGAATGTGGTCTTTGAAGAAGACGAAGCGGCTCCGGATGCTATGGTACACAAGTATTCGGGAGGCGCTTATCATCGCAGAATCCTGTTGGGTAATTGGTTTTGAATCCGTCCCTTGCAATTTAGATGTATAAACAATCGGAACCGCGGCCAGATGGCTGCGGTTCCGCTGTTTATTGTATGAATTTTTTCAGATGCGTTCCAGTTTTGCATAAGTAAGAAGCATGGTCTTCCGCCCGGCCGTGTCGAAGTTGATTACAACCTTGTCATTGCCGTTTTCGAGGAAAGCTTCCTCCACTGTTCCGTCACCGAACTTGCTGTGACGGACGCGGCTGCCGATAGGGTAGGCCGTTGTGATGGTTTTCTTCTCGCCTTTCGGTTGCAAACCCGTGGTCGGCTTCAGCCGTGATGGCGAAGGTGCGCTTGCTGTGCGTCTTGCCTGTTCCGCCGGAAAATCGTTTGCCGGTTTGAGCGGTCTGCTGTAGGATGCTCCGAATTCGCCCTGATACTTTCTTTCCGAACCGTAATTCCGGCTGCCGAACGAGTCGTCGTCAAAACCGCGGCTCGACCAGTCGGTCGATCGTTGTGGTGCGCTCTGGATGCGTTGTACAAAGCGCGGGTCGAGGTCTTTCAGGAAGCGCGACGGACTCTGAAACTGCAGTTGACCGTTTTTGTATCGGGTGTTGCAGCTTGTGATGTAGCACTCATCCTTGGCTCGGGTTATCGCCACGTAGAAAAGCCTGCGCTCTTCTTCTATTTCGCTTTCCCGTTCGCAGAACATCGAAGGGAAGAGGTTCTCTTCCAGTCCTGCAATCATCACTACCCCGTACTCCAGACCCTTGGCCGAATGGATTGTCATGAGGGTCATGCGTGAATCGTTTTCGGGGCTGTTTTCATCCTGGTCTGTCAGCAGAGCTACTTCGGCCAGGAAGGCACGGATACTTACCTCGCCGAGTCCCGATTGCAGTTGCATTTCTACGAATTCGCGGATGGCGCTCATCAGTTCCTCCACGTTTTCCTGCCGGTCTATACCCTCTTGTGTCTTGTCGAGGCTGAGGCTGGTGCGGATGCCCGTCTCACGAAGCACGTAATCGGCAAAATCGTAGGCGTTTTTTTCGTCGAGTTGCTCTCGGAGTTTCTCTATCAGCAGGCTGAACTGTATGAGTTTCTTCTGCGTCGCGGCCGTCACTTGCAGGCCGCATTCCATCGGCCGGCTGACTACTTCCATCAGGTTTACTCCTTGCCCATGGGCCAGTTCTTTCACGCGCTTCATGGTCGTATCGCCTATGCCGCGGGTTGGGAAATTGATGATACGAAGCAATGCTTCGTCATCTTTCGGGTTGCAAACGAGACGGAAATAGGCAAGCACGTCTTTGATTTCCTTGCGCTGGTAGAACGAAACGCCGCCGTAGATGCGATAAGGGATTGAAAGCTTGCGGAGTTCGTCTTCTATCACGCGTGACTGCGCATTGGTTCTGTAAAGTACGGCTATATCGTCGTAATCGCGGCCGAGGCGGTGGAGCATATAGGCTTTCTCTGCCAGAAACTTACCCTCGTCGCGGTCCGATCCGTGAGTGCTGAGCTGGAGCGGCAAACCTACACCGTTCTCTGAATAAACGTCTTTTGAAATCTGCCTGCGGTTGTGCTTGATGAGCGAGTTGGCAGCATTCACGATGTTCTGCGTCGAGCGGTAATTACGCTCCAGTTTGAAGAGCGGGCACCCCTTGTAATCGTCCTGAAATTCCAGTATGTTTCGGATGTCCGCGCCACGGAAAGAATAGATCGACTGGGCATCGTCGCCTACTACGCAGATGTTGCAGTTTGGTTCAGCTAAGTATTTGACTATCAGATACTGCACGTGGTTGGTGTCTTGATACTCGTCTACCAGAATATACTTGAAGATCTGCTGGTATTTGTCGCGCAAATCCGGAAATTGATCGAGCATCTTGTACATATTTACGAGCAGGTCGTCGAAGTCCATTGCATTGGCCTCGAAAAGACGCTTCTGATAGGTGTAGTAGACGTCGGCCATTCGGTACATGCGGCTCAACTTGTCGCGCATCGTGTAGTCGCGGTCGGAGGCATAACTGCGAGGCGAAACAAGGTTGTTTTTCGCGTCGGAAATCCGGCCGAGCACATCGCCTACTTTGTAGATTTTCTCGTCCAAATCCATCTCCTTGATAATCTGTTTCAGGAGCGATTTGGAGTCTGTGGTATCGTAAATCGTATAGTCGGAATTGTAGCCCAGCACGGCGGCTTCCTGGCGGAGAATGCGCGAAAAAATCGAGTGGAAAGTGCCCATCGAAAGATAGCGGGCATAGTCGTTGCCCACAAGTTTGCCTATTCGTTCGCGCATTTCGCGGGCGGCTTTGTTGGTAAAGGTCAGGGCGAGAATGTTGCCGGCCGAAACGCCCTGCGAGAGCAAGTATGCGATCTTGTAGGTCAGTACGCGCGTCTTCCCCGATCCGGCACCGGCGATGATGAGGTGTGGCCCGTCGTTATAAACGACGGCCTCACGCTGTGATTCGCTCAAATTGTCGAGAAATGCCATTTTTCTGCGGTGATAATCTGATGAGGTTTGGGTAAAAACTGTTTTTATGCCACTTTTTTCTAAAAAAGTGTGCAAATTTACGAATTTTTTATTAACTTTGCAAACAAATTAGAGAAAATATGTTGCCTTTTGATTTTATAGAACAGATGCGCCCGCAGCTTGGAGGCGAACTCGATGCCTTCATGCAAGCGCTCCAAACCGAGCGTGAAACCTCGGTGCGTCTGAATACCAAGGCCGATTTCAAGCAGCTCAAGTTGCTCCACGAAGCCGGCCTGGAAGAGGTGCCCTGGTGTGCGGAGGGCTATTATCTCAAGAACCGTCCGCAGTTTACGCTCGACCCGCTCTTGCATGCCGGTTGCTACTATGTGCAGGAGGCCAGCTCCATGTTCGTGCAGCAGGTGCTTGAGCAATACGTGTCGCGAGATTCTATCGTGCTCGATATGTGTGCCGCTCCCGGCGGTAAGAGCACGCTTATCAGCGAGCATCTCGGCGAGGAAGGCCTGCTTATCAGCAACGAGGTGGTCCGCCAGCGCGTTTTCGTGCTCTCTGAGAATATCCAGAAATGGGGCAACGGCAATACGGTCGTTACTCACAACCAGGCCCGCGATTTCGGCGATCAGCTCGATAACCTCTTCGATTGCATCCTTGTTGACGCTCCCTGCTCTGGCGAGGGCATGTTCCGCAAAGATGAAGGTGCGGTTGACGAATGGAGCCTCAAAAACGTGGAGATGTGCGCTGCCCGCCAGAAGGAAATCCTCAAATACGTCTGGCCGTCGCTCAAGCCGGGCGGAATTATGATCTACTCCACCTGTACGTACAACGAACTTGAAGACGAGCAGAATGCGCTCTTTATCCGTGACGAACTCGGAGCCGACATTCTTCCGGTCGAGTACGATGAAAAGTGGGGAATTGTTGAGTCGAAAGCCGGCTATCATTTCTACCCGCATAAGACCCGTGGCGAAGGCTTCTACCTCTGCGCCCTCCGCAAGCATGAAGCGCCCTATCAGCCCTTCAAAGTGCGTCTCGACAAGAAAAAGCAACCGCAGACCATAGAGTTTCTTACCGAGATGCGCAGTTGGCTCAAGCACCCGGAGCGTTGGACCATCCGTCAGAACGATCGCTTCTCCGATGCCTATCCCCGCAAGTACAAGGATCTCATTGAGTTTCTCTCCGCTCGTTTCATCTGCATCAGCACGGGTTTCGGCATCGGCGAAATCCGCGGCAAATATATCGCTCCCCAGCATAGCCTTTCTATGCAGAAAGACTTCAAAAAAGAGATGTTTCCGCAGGTCAACCTCTCGCTCGATATGGCTCGCGCCTACCTCCGGGCGGAAGCGCTCATCATTCCCGATCAGCAGATGGGCACGCTTCTCATGACCTACGATTGGGTGCCCCTCGGCTTCGTGAAAAACGTGGGCAACCGAAGCAATAATCTCTATCCCAACGAATGGAGAATCCGCCATTTATGAAACTCACGTTCCTCGGCACCTCCACTTCGGTAGGTGTACCTCTTCTCGGCTGTGGTTGCGAGGTTTGTCAATCCAAGGACCCTCGCGATTTCCGCCTTCGCTGTTCGGCTCTTTTGGAAACCGATGGCCGTAAGATCCTGATTGACTGCGGCCCTGATTTCCGCATGCAGGCACTCCGCCACAGTATCACCCATGCGGATGCCGTTCTCCTTACCCATGAGCACTACGACCATGTGGGCGGTCTGGATGATGTCCGTCCCCTCGGCAATACCGACATTTTTGCCGAAGAACGAGTGCTTGGGGCCGTTCGCCGGGTGATGCCTTACTGCTTCGGAGAAAATCGCTACCCCGGCAGTCCGGTCATTACCCTCCATGAGGCTAGGCCCGGAGAGACGCTCTCGTTGTCCGACGGGGAAAGTCCGCTCAGCATCCTCCCCCTCCGCGTCATGCACAACAAACTCCCCATCCTCGGCTATCGCATTGGCGACTTTGCCTATATTACCGATGCCAGCTCGCTCCCGGAGGAAACGATTGACGCGCTGAAAGGTGTACGTCTTCTGGTACTTAATGCTCTCCAGTTGCCTGCACATCCCGCCCATTTCTCCCTCGGCGAAAGCGTCGAAATAGCCAAAACAGTAGGTGCGGAACAGACGTTCTTCACCCATTTCTCTCACAAAATCGGCCTGCATGCTCTCACGGATGCCTCTCTCCCGGAAGGAATGCATCTGGCTTACGATAATCTGACTGTAGAATTCTGATGAAAAAACGCATACTCATACTCCTTGCCGTCATCCTTTGTGCCTTTGGCATGATGGCTCAGCAGCGCTATTTCTCCATTGAGGTGCGCCAACCTGCCAAGCAGCAACTGCCGGCCGGTTCGCCCCACGTGGACAATCTGCTCCTCGTGAATAATGCCGTTATTCAGCCTGCTGCTTTCGGCCATCAGAACAAAGAGAACGATATGCCGGCCGGCACCTCCGAGGTCGATCTCTCGGATGCTGTCCGTCTTTGCATGTTCGGCTTGCAGAACCGTTTTGAAGAAGACGAATCGTTTGCCGATCTCGCACTTGTCATCGAGTCGCAGAACACGGGCGGCTCGTTCTACCGCAGGAAAAACCTCACTTCGGCCAAGGCCGATTCGCTCATGGATATCTACGGTTCGGATGCCCTCCTCGCGCTCAATCAGCTGGTGCTCTACGATGTGGCGGAAACCTACGAGACCGAAAATGCCAACTATTATGCCTATCTCCAGGCCTACTGCTCCATGCAGCTGAGTATCCATTTCAGGGGGAAGACTTCGCCTTTCACTTTTGTCTATTCCGATACCCTCATGTGGGGCAATGAGGACATTTCTCCCAAGCGTGCTCAGGCTGCCATCCCCGAGCGTCAGTCCGCGCTCCTCGATTTTGCCTATTATGCCGGCGGAATGGCCGCAGCCTCGCTCTTCCCTCAGTGGGAAACGGAAGACCGCTACATGTATTATGCGCCCGACGACGATATGGACGATGCCTGGGATGAGTTCCGCCATCAGCGTTGGCAGTCGGCTTTCGATGGTTGGAAAGAAGTGGCCGAAAGCGGGAGCAAGACGCTCCTCCTCCGGGCATATGCCATGGCCGATATGGCCGTAGCGGCCGAGATGATGGAGGATTATTCTATGGCGATCAAGTGCGCCAATCAGGCCATCGCCTTCTTCAGCAAGGTCCGCACGATGGACGCACAGCAGCAGCGGGTCAACGTTGGTGCCTATCGCGATGAGCTGACCAAGCGCTCTTCCTATAAGTTTTGATCTTCTGTCCGTCTGTCAATAATCGCCTCCCTTGCCCTTCTCCTGACAGACTCCCTTCCCCGCCTCTTTCCGTCGATACCTTCCCCCGGTCTCTCTCATTCGACGCCCTTTTCTCGTAATCCGTCTCTCGGATGTGCAGGAATGCAATAGTGCAATAATGCAATACGTGCGCGCGAGCATATGCTCACGCGCACGTTTTTAATTTAGGAAGCAGGCTCCCTGTTTTGAGTGGACTCAGAGTGGAAGTAGAGTGGACTTCTATTGGTACTACATTGATACTACATTGGTACTACAAGCGACTTTCATGGGACTTCCATGCGACTCCCGTAAGACCTTTGCCAGGCTTCCGCATCAATTGAAACCGAAGACAAACCACACGGCCGCAATCAGGCAAGCGCCGGCTGCCAGATGGTTCCATCTCAGTTGCATGTGGAATGCCAGCATCGAAAAGCAGATGAATACCACCAGCGTAATCACCTCCTGAATCACTTTGAGTTGCATCAGGCTGAACGGACCGCCGTTTTCCATGAAGCCGAGCCGGTTGGCCGGCACCTGCAGGCAGTACTCGAAGAACGCAATGGCCCAACTGAATGCGATCACGGCAATCAGCGGCCAACTTTGAAACCATTTGAACTCGCCCAGCTTCAAATGCCCATACCAGGCGAAAGTCATGAAAACATTGCTGCAGATCAGCAGAAAGATAGTATATAAGCCTCTCATTTTTTAGTATTGTTTACTGTTTGACGCTGCAAAATTACACAAAAATCAGCAAAAAATGAAGAAAATGAAGATTTTTTTACGAAAAATTTGGCCAATTCAAAAAAAAGCTGTACTTTTGCACCCGCTTTCCGAAAGAAACTGCGGAAACCGAAGTAAGACGAGTGAATGCTGGCATTCGTAACTCGGCGAAACTAAGGTTCCTTCGTTTTGGAAAAAACGCGGAAATAGCTCAGTTGGTAGAGCACGACCTTGCCAAGGTCGGGGTCGCGGGTTCGAGTCCCGTTTTCCGCTCAAAGTTCATTAGAACCCGATGCAGAACAGCGGTTCTGCATTTTTTAAGAAAAATAGCCGAAAGGCAATGCGCAGGTGGTGAAATTGGTATACACGCTACTTTGAGGGGGTAGTGGCTTCACGGCCGTGTGAGTTCGAGTCTCATCCTGCGCAC
>JAGHUE010000021.1 GCA_018064985.1 Candidatus Colicola faecequi
CAAAATTACAAATTCAAATCCGTTCGCGCAATTTTTCACTATAACTTCCTATAAATCAGTTATTTCAAAGAACGTTTTTAGATTTTAACGGGACAGCAATGGAGTTTAATTTTTATTTAACTTCTTCAGCACGAGCGGCTTCCAGTTCTTCTTTCATGCGAGCAAGCGTCGGCTTGTCCAAATTGTAGAAAGCAAGAAGAATAGCGCAAGACGCATAGAGTACACCCGGCACGATACCGAAGAGAATATGAATGCAATTCATGATTTCTGCATTGCTGCGAACGGCCTCCACGGTAAGGTTGGCTTCCGGATCATAACCTACTGTCGACAGGAAGAAACCGAAGAGAGCAGCACCGATCGACCAACCGATCTTCTGTGCGAATACGGCTGCCGAAAGGCACAGACCGGTGGTTCTTCTGTTGAATTTCCAGTCGCCGTAATCTGCAGCATCAGCAAGCATTGTCCAAAGCAGAGAGATAGCCGGAGCGTAAGAAATCTTGGCCAGGCAGTTGAATACGTTGATCAGCACATAGTTTGTTCCTGCAAAATAAAGCAGACAGAAGAAGAGACCAGAAAGAAGCGAGCATACGATATAAAGGTTCTTTCCGCCAAAGCGAACAACCAGCGGCTTCGTAAACGGAATAGCGATAATAAGCGCAACCGTACCGAGCACGTTGAACAGCTGGCACTTCGACTCTGCCTCCATGAAATACTTGAAGTAATACGTAATCGATATGTTCTGAATGGCAAACATGATGAACGATACGATGCCTACAAGCGTCAGCACAATCCACGGACGGTTCATGAAAAGATATTTGAAGTCACGGAGCAGATTGCTATCCTGACGGGCAGCAGGAGCCACACGCTCTTTCGTAGTGCGGAACGTGATGAAGAACAGCACAATACTTATTATGCCCATGATACCTACCAGATAGCGGAAGCCGTATTTGTAAGCGGAAGCAACGAGCTCCTGATCGGCATACGAGCTGCGTGCTGCGTCATCCGACATGATGCTGTAGTCGAGGTTGACTGCATGTGCGCCCAGATAATATACCACATAAAGCGCAAAACCGGAAACGATCAACTGACCTACATTAGCAGCAACAAAGCGATAGGAGTTCAAGCCTGCACGTTCGTTCGAGTCATTCGTCATTACGGCTCCGAGCGACGAATATGGAATATTTACCACTGCATAGATTATTCGCAGCAGAATGAAGGTCGGAAGCACGTATGCCACAAGTGCATTACCCGTAAGATTAGGGCCGAAGAAAGCAAGGAATGCACTTACTGCAAACGGTATTGCTCCCCACAAGAGATACGGGCGGAACTTGCCCCACTTGCTGTCGGTTCGGTCTGCCCAGATACCTACGATAGGATCCATTACAGCATCCATAATCGTACCTAAAATTGGAATGGTAACTGCCCAGAACGTATCGATATGCAATACTTCGGTGTAATAAAAGATCAACCAGAAGTTGACCATGTCCCACACGAAATGGCTCGCAGTATCACCAAGCGAGTAGCCTACTTTTTCTTTTACTGATAGCTTCATATTTGCGACTTATATTGGGTTGTTATTGGGTTGTTAATGGGTTATTATTGGGTTATTGCCGATACACCATACTATTTGCGCTCATATACGCGTATGTAATCCACGTACATTTTTGCGGGAGTTCCGTCTGCCGGAAGAGCCGTCACTTTCAGGAAATTCGGGTCATCTGCCGGAATCTGCTTGGCATATTTATCTGCAGAAGGCATTCCTGGGAAGAAACCGCCTACCGACAGGTTGAGCAATAAGTAGAACGGCTTGCAGAAATAATGGCCCGGCTCGTTCACGCTCTTATCGCGCAGACTGAGCTGGAAATAAGGCTCCGCTTCCGGATAGATATCCTGATCGAGATACATCGCCAGGCTGTCTTCCGTCCAAATCACGGTAAAGAGATGGAAATCACCCTGTACCGGATAATCGGCCGTCTTCACACCTGCAGTATTCGGATATGCGCCATTATTCCAGCTTTCGCCCCAATGAGCAGCGCCATTGAAATAGCGGTCCTGTGTACCGTTTTCAATACCGGTCTGATGCCCCATCTCGCAGATATCGATTTCTCCGCACTTCGGCCATACAGTCTGTCCGATAGCGGCAAGCGAATCTACTTTATCGTCTATCGAGTCGTCATCGCCCAAATCGGTTGCCAGATCATTGCCGAGCATCCAAAAGGCAGGCCAAAGGCCGTTCTCCGTGTACGGAAAAGCAATGCGGGCTTCGATCTTACCATAGCATACGGTCACCTTGTTCTGCGTGTTCATTCGCACACTGGTAGCAGGTCGGTAACCTTGACTGCCATCAGCTGCAGTATAATAATAGTCCTCTCGCTGAGCGTTAAGCACCAGACAACTCTCCCCCGTCAGCGGATGCTTTTCGATAGAAGCATTCTTTGGAGTGTAGTATTGCAGTTCCGCATTGCCGCCACCGCGGGCATTATCTTCGAAGTTCCAATACGCGGTATTGATCTCCGCCCCGTCAAATTCGTCTTGCCAAACAAGCATGTATTTGCTCGACTGCGTACATGACGCCAACAAAAAACAGCCAATGGCAAACAGTAGTTTCTTCATTTATTCAAGAATTTTGTTAGTAAGTGGTGGGCAACCCAATGCCCACCACCCTGATTCGGGGGAACCCGATTTTATAGATTAGAGTCGCTGACCGATAGCATTATATTCAATGCCTTCACGGATAATCACAACCTGACCGTCGCGGAAGATCTTCTGAACATTCTTTGCGCTGGTATTCTCAACTGCGGATGCAGCCGGAACCATTACGTAAGTGCATGCGGACATAGTTCCCTCAAGCGAAGGAATGTAGATAAATTCGCAATTGTCAGTACCAACAGCAGGAGCGTCAACAACACTCTCATCTTCTTTCGAGCGGAATGCAATATTATCAGCTGCAAACCACTTTGCATCAGTGCCCTCGGCATTGTCAGCAATATTGAAACCAACACCACCCCATGCGCCGGTATAAGTCCAAGCATCGAATGCATTCTTGTATTTAAAAGATGTCATTTCTTGCCATGTCCAATCTTCATTAGCACCGGTACCCCAAGGATGCTTGATGTACATGTGCTCTTCTACTGGTTGCGGAGCGTCGCCAACCTCAGTGATCTTGATGCAGGAGATTACTACATCCTGGTTGCCGTCAGTCCATGCAAAACCGAAGATCAGCGGGCCCTTGGTGGTTACGAGATTATCACCTACGATTACGGAATCGGTAGAGAAATGAGTGGTGCCGCCGCCGATGTTGATGTCATAAAGTTCCTTGTAGAACCAACCGCCTTCTGCGTCATTTACCTTTACGATAAGACCTACCTTACCGGCAGAAGTTACATCAAACTCGTAGTGATACATCTTGCCAACTTCGAACGTGAAGCCCGGATTAACAAACACCTGACCGTTCCAGGGATCTACGAACGGCTGATCTACATGTATTGTAATCGTACCGTTGGAGATGTCTGCCGTACAACCGGGGTTAGCAGCCCAACCGCCAGCTGCGAAATAAGTGCTGTTGATTACTGCAGCAGATGCGTCATACAAGCCATGCTCGCCTGCACAAGGATCTGCCACTTCCGGATGCTCTTCAATAGAAGCTACGGCTACCTGAATATTCGTATTGTAGCAGGTGTTCAAGCCGGTTACGTCATACTTCTTACCTGCTTCGAACACTACTGCCGGCACCTTGAACGTATTGTAGAAAGTAACGGTATCAGCACCGAACAGACCCTTTACTGTGCGGACCGCAGTGGAAGTGGTACCAATCGAGTCAGCAAGGAAAGTTACATTCTTATAAACGACATACTTATTGTCTGCAGCAGTCGGTGCGGCCGTTGCAAGAGCAGGCTCTGCAGGTGTGCCTGCGGTAATCTCAAGATCAGCCTTTGCGGTAATAGGCACAAGCTCATAAAGGTTGTTGTAAATCGACACCTTGGCAGCCATGCCCTTAGCCACTTTATCGCCGGCTACGAGGCCGTAGTTCGACTTGTAGATCAAGCCGCTTGCAGTGGCGTCCTTGATGTAGTAGTAGCGGCTGTCGGTTGCCGGTACGTAAACTACCTCAAAGTCTTTCAGATATACCGTATCGTTGTTTGCCTTATTATAGACGTCAGCAAGGCCCGTATACACTACGGAAGAAGTGCGGCCGAAGAAATATACGTTATCGAGAGCAAATTCAGTAATGGTACCCTGATCAAACTTGAACTGGAAGATAGAGTTCAGATTCAGGCCGGCAAAATCAGTAGCAAGATCAAGATCTACTGCATTCCAACCCTCTGCGAGAGTTACCATCTTGCCATGGCTGTCATCAGTGGTCAAACCGGTGCCGCCATAAATGGGCACTACGCGGATCTGACCGGCTGCCGGAGCCCAGATATCAAGGTGAAGTCCGGTATAATCGGAAGCATCAATCGGCTGAGAAGTTGCCCAGCCGAGCCAGTTGAAGCGCTTGTAGTAAAGTACGGTGTTGCCGTCGAGGTTAAGCTCTTCGAGAGTGGTAGTCTGGCCCCACGACTCGTTGTAGCCGAACGGAGCAGCGGCAGGATACGTGTTGCAGTAAACGGAAGCAACGGTAGCTGCATCAGCGGTAGGAGCGGCAGGAGCGGTAGTCGGTTTCGGGTCTTCTACTACTGCCTGAGTGCTCTCCTGAATGATGATGTCGCTGATTACGACAGTCGAACCGTTAGTAGCATTGCCCAGGTCAAATACGATTACTTTGTTGCCCAAATCAGCACGACCGGCAAATGCTGCGGAGGTATAATTGTTATCACCTACAACGAGCGCATAATCGCTCACTAGCGAAAGTTCTACCTGATCGAACACCTTGATGGTTACACCGCCAAAGGCGTGAGTTGAGTTGAATTTGGCCTTGAATTCATAGTTCTTAGCCGGGTCGAGAACGATGTCGGTAGCCGTCAGTTTCAGCTGAGCATGCCACTGGCCGTAAGGATCCTGGTTGATGTTCACTGTGACTGCACCCGCAGTGGCGTCATACGCTGCCGTGCTGGTGGTAATGGTTCCCCAACCGGCATCACCGAACCATGACTCGAAGGTGGCCGTAGTCTTGTCGAACAGGTTCGTCTGTGCAAATACGTTCATCGAAGCGAACGCTAATGCAAGGAGAAATAGTTTCTTCATGATTTTGAAAATTAGTTAATAGATTGAGTTGATTATTTTGTTTATCGGATTGCTTGTCCCAATACGTTGTATACTGCGCCATCACGGCAGATAATCAGTTGGCCGTCAGGCGACATCATCTTCATTGCTTTAACCGTCTCTACATTCTCAGTTGCCGCAGGTCTCCAATTCGGATCAGCCTCTTCTATTTCATCAGATGCCGAACCGGCAGAGAACTGCTCACCGGCATCTCCCTTCTGATAAATGCGCACCCAGTCGATATACATCATTCGAGGACCATCGCTTAGGGCCGTGATGCTGTTCACGTTTCTGATGCCGGGGAAGTCGCCGCCGATTGCAAGATTGAGCAATACGAAGTTGGGTTTGTTGAAATAATAGCCCGCATTGTTCGGATCTGAGCTGTAAGTCGTGCCGCGCTGGTAATAAGGCTGTGCATCTGGATGCGTGTCTAGATCTACGTACATTGCCACATGTACAGAGTCCCAAATGCAAGTAAAAGTATGGAATCCGTCTTCTACGGAGTAAGGATAAGTCACTGTGTTATACGACTGCTGATGCTTGCTCGAGTTCTGTCCCCAATGGCTTGCTCCGTTAAAATAACGGTCTTGCGTACCAGCTGAGAACGCACCACTGTTGCCGAGCTCGATGATGTCAGTTTCGCCACATGCCGGCCAACTCACCGATGAGATATCGTTGCCCATCATCCAGAATGCAGGCCACAGGCCGTTGGCAGTATTGGGGAACCATATGCGTGCTTCTATCTTGCCATATTGGAAGAGCACCTTGTTCTGAGTGGTCACACGGCCGGAAGTGCAGTTTCTGCCGCCCATATCTTCCTTTCGGGCTGTCAGTACCAGGCATTGCTTGCCCTCTGCCGGATCTCGCTCGATGCTTACGCCACGGTTGCTGTAATACTGCAGTTCGTTGTTAGCCGGGTTGCCTGTGGTTTCTATATTCCAGGCGCGGAGATCAAACGAATCTTCCGTAAAATCCTCATTCCACATCAGCGTGTACCCATCCTCGCCCGGAGTCGGGGGCTCGGGCAACGTGCATTCTTCGTTTGGGACAGATCGGGGAGTCGCATCGTCCGATAGAATAATATCATCTATATAAATTACTGCATTACCCTGACGATCAGGCATTACAAAGATAAAATCCACAGGGTAGCCCGACACATTGAACACTACATCCTGCCATTCGCCGGCTACAATCGTAGTGCCCGACATGGGAGTAATATCTGTAGCCATTCCGGAAGGAGTATTATCTGTCACCTTCAAATTCGGGCTATGGATATCCGTTCCTTCGCGGTACATAAGTATATGTACGTAATTGCCGGTCAACTGCGAAGGAAGAGTCCACAGACCTCCGGCCCAGTTGTTGCCTCCGCTGCGCTCTACACGGAGCACTCGACACGACAAATTCAAACCTGTCTGATACGGATTGTTAACTTGCATTACGCTGGCCGCATCCACCGGTCCCCAGCTGTTGTAGCTTGTTTCGAAATCATCCAAAACCGTCTGCGCACTTACGCAGATGGAGCAAGCAAGTAATGCTGCAGAGAAAATCTTTTTCATCATTATAATGGTTATTTAATCATAAGTCCGGAAATGTAGCATGTACCGGATATCAGTTCGATTGTTAGGGTATGATTACCGGCCGGAATCACTTTCTTCTGCGCCGCTGATTGCCAGGTATCCAGAGAACCGGTTCTCGGCATCTCCAGGAAGTCATCTTTGCCGTCAATGGTTACTTTCATTATCGTATTCGAATAAGAAGTATATCGGAGTTCCAGTTCAGTCGCATCTTCTGCTACAGCCACCTGGTAGTTGATTTTTACGCCCTCGTTGAATGACGTAATCATCAGACCATCCATTCCTACTATAGCATCCTTGCACGGGCGAACTTGCACATTCATATCTGATGTCGATACATATTCGCCGCCGTAAATATAGCGGTTGTTGGTTAAGAACGTATTTTTATCAAACGTAGAGAATTGCGTGTACATCTGTCCTAAATCAGTCAGCTTGATATCAGGAGCATTGGTCAGGAGCTGCATATACGGCTCCGTTTCGGGCGTTTTATAACGTGGGATAAACCAGGCATAGCGTTCTACTGCGGCTTCCTGTTCCAGGTAGTTAAGCACACTGCACATATAGCTCATCTGCTGCTCTACATTGCTTACGCCACCATCCCATGCGCAAAACTCGGTCAACCAAATGGGCTTGTTGTACTTGGCAAAGCGCTCAATGTAACTCTTTACTGCAGCAGGCGATTTCATGTAGCAATGAAGCGAAAGAGCGGAAATCTCACTCAAATTCACACCCGGCTTGGCAAAAAATTCATCCAACCACTTTATCGGATCAGAATATCCTTCAAGCGTTCCATAGTTCATCGCTGGAGCAACTAATTTTAGTCCCAAGTCATGCGCGAGGGCCACCACATCCGGCCAAAGAGCAGCTGCCTGATCAGGAGTCATATTAGCCTGATCCTTCAGGTTTGGCTCATTAAATCCAAGTAGATATTTCGTTGAAGGATTTGCAGCCACAAACTTGCGGATTTTATCTTTGCTGTATGAACCGCTCCAGCACATTGGGCAGAAATCCACGTTATATACCTGAAACCACATGGCCGCGTCCGAAGTTGCATCATTGCCCCAATTGTAATCCCATGAAATATACGGACAAAGAAGCGACAAATCGTCCGAACGCGTCAAACTGAATGCCACACCGCGTTTTTCCGAACGGGGCATTTTGTCTGCACCTTTTACCGGTTTTTTGTCCTGACATGCCATTAGCATGCAAGACGCCACCATTACCGACAATACTATTTTAATTCCGTTTTTCATTCTTTCTCAGTTCGCTGATACACTCTTACCCAATCCACCTTCATGATCACGTCATGCTCGAACATGCTGTCATCGATGTTGCCTCCCAGCGTTCCGCCGAGTGCCAGATTGAGAATGATAAAATGCGGATTCTGGAAGGGCCACGCATCCGGATCGTCAATAATGCTCTCCGTCTGGGTGTTGTACACCACTCCATCCACGTAAAACTTGATTACGTCACGTCCCTCTGTCTCCTCTTTCATCCATTCGATACCGTATGTATGATAGTGGTTCTCCACGTTTTCCAGATTTGCGGCTTTGTTGCTCTTCCCTCCGTTGCGGTCCGCGTTCGAGTGAAGAGTCCAGAGCACTCGGTCCGGCATATTTCCCGTATGCTCCATAATGTCGATCTCGCCGCATTTGGGCCAGGTGCCGCTGCCCAGCGTCCAGAAAGCGGGCCACGTTCCCTTGCCCGAAGGCAAGTTGATGCTCGCTTCTATCTTGCCATAGGCAAACGACCGTTTGTTTTTGGTATTGATGCGGCCCGAAGTATATTGTTTGCCCTGATATTCCTCTTTTCTGGCTTGAATGATCAGGTTGCCGTCTTCTACACGCAGGTTTTCCGGGCGATCGGTATAATACTGCTTCTCGTTGTTGCCGCCGCCGTTGCCGTTTACCTCAATGTTCCAGTTGTCCATATTGAGGCTCGTGCCGTCGAATTCATCACTCCACACGAGTTCATAGTCGTTCCATTCGTGCGCTACGGCTACGAAGGCCGTTACTTCTTCCAGCTCTGTGCTGAGCATAATGGTAGCATTACCGCCCTTCAGTGCGGTCACGAGGCCCGTCTGATCTACTGTGGCAATCGTTGCGTCCGACGACGACCATATCATCGGTGAATCAAACGTATTGCCTGCTTTCAGCTGATACGTTTCGCCACGCTTCATCGTCACCAATGTAGGCGTGATGCGCAATGTCGAACCGTTCGCCCCGCTTACGAACACCTCACAGATAGCTTTGGCCGAACCGGAAGTGGCCGTCACATAGGCTTTGCCGATCGACTTGGCTGTCACTACACCGTTGAACACCTCCGCCACATCTTCGTTGTCCGACGTCCACACCACCTCTTTCGTGGCGCCTTTTACGTCCAGCATCTCAATGTCGCCTACATGCAGCTGAAGCGCATTGCTGCTCAATACCAGCGGAGTTTCCACCGGTTTGCAGCTTATGGCTGCCGCTACAGCAAGTATAAAATACAGAATCTTTTTCATATCGTCCGGAAGATTTTCTGATAGCAGTTTTGCTAATTGTTTGGTGCAATGAGGGGGAACATTCAACCCCCTCAAAGCTATGTGCGCTGTTATTTCTCGTAGAAGAAGATAGCATCCAAGTTGAGTTGAGCACCCACCTGAGCACCGGAACGAGTACATACGATGTTATCACCGGAATTGAAAGTTTTCAGTACGGAGGTGTAGCTGGCCATCGGAACATCGATTTCGTGCCACTTACCGTCGCGAACAAAGTCGCAGAAAATGGGCTTTTCATCGATTTCTGTTGTACCTACGCTAAAGAATGCGGCATCATTGAAGAATGAAATATTGTGCGAAGCGTTGTCGGTCGACTTCATTGCGATGTGGAAGAAGAAATTGTCCGGGTTGGCGAGGATTGCCTGACGGAGTTCTTCAAGGCCTGCTACGGAAGTCTCCTTCTCGACGCAGAAGCCCATGCCCGACCAGCCGTCGGGAGCTACGCAAGTCATTGCAAGATAGCCTTCGTCGTTGCCGAATGCGTTCTTACCTACTGCTTCGCCTGCAGCATAAGTCTCGCCGGAAGCCCATACCCAGAGGTTGTTCTCTACGTCGTCTACACGAGCATCGCATACGATGATGCTGGCATTTGCATCATAAGTTACCTGATCCATCAGTACTGCCCATACGCGCTTGTAAGGAAGCTTTGCGCCATCGCCACCTTCACCGCCACCGGAGGTTTTCTTGTTTACTTTTACTACGCACGACTTGCTCTGAGCACCTGCCTTGGCGGAAATGATGGTCGTTCCTTCTGATACTGCTAAAATAAGGCCGTCTGCAACGGTAGCTACTTCTGCATTGCTGGTTTCCCAAGATTCAACTTTTACGTTGGCGGTAAGTTGGTGGGTTGCACCTACTTCAAGAACGATCTGAGAATCACTCAACACCATTTCTACTTCTTCTGTCGGAGTGCAAGCTGCAAAACCGAGAGTCAATGCAGCAAGAGCTGCAAAAATTTTGTTTGCTTTCATGTTGTTAAAAAATTAAATTTATTATCAAATTGTCTGATTTATTAATTTCCAAATGCCTTAATATCCGGGGTTCTGCTCCATCGCGGTCGGGTTAAGCTGAAGTTCTTCCTGCGGTATCGGGAATATCTCATGTTTGCCCGCTACGAACGTCTGTATATGCGACTGTGCTTCCTGCGTTTCTGTGGCCTGATAAGCTTCCATGAATGTCTTCAGACCGCCATTTGCACCATACCAGCGAACCAAATCAAACCAGCGATGTCCTTCCATTGCTAATTCCACACGACGTTCGTGGCGAAGGCATTGTTCTACAGTCGGGTTACTGATCATAGTGCCGTTTACCTTGAAACCGTAAGTACCTACTTCGCCTAGACCAACACGATCGCGAACAAGATTAATGTATTCTTTTGCAGTCTCTTCGTCATTCATTCCGAGCTTTGCTTCTGCATACATCAGCAATACGTCCGAGTAGCGGATCTGTCGGTTGTTGAGTGGACCGCGGGTTGCATGAGACAACACACTACCCCAGCCGCCAACACCGTTCGAACCATCGGGCAACGTGTCGCGATACATACCGGTTTTGTTGTTGAGATATTTGTTACCACAGTAATACTCTACAGCAGGAGTTTCCATTTTATCTTCATCCGGCACAAGTATTGCCTCTTCTCGGCGGATGTCGCCTTCCTCAAATTCATCATACAAATTCTGAGTCGGATGATTAAATCCCCAACCGGCACCAATCTGACCGCTGCGTGAGCGAACCAACTGCTGAGTAAATGCACCGGCAGAGAAGCCGAGGTGAGAGCCGTTGCCATAATCACCCCAACCTACATTAGCATACTGAATCTCAAAAACAGACTCCATGCCATTTTCGTCAGAAATAGTAAAATTATTGCCATACTGACCATTAGGGAACAGGCTGTACTGATCAGATTCAATTACCATCTTGCCCCAATCAGCAGCATCCGAGTAGCATGCTGCCTGCGATTTATCAAGACCGTAGCTTTGCCAATACGGAGAAGCCATATATAAATTGGTCTTCAAAAGCATTGCTTGAGCAGCACCTTTGGTTGCGCGTCCCATATCCTTCGCACTGAAAAGCATACTGTTCTTCACTGGCAGAAGTTCTTCAGCTTTGGCAAAGTCCGAAAGAATCTGACTAAAGACATCATTTACAGATGCACGAGGCTGACCCCATTCGCTGTCGTTGTCGATCACCTTGGTAACCAAAGGAACACCGGCAAAGATACGAACCAGACGGAAGTAGTAATAGCCGCGAAGGAAATACACCTCACCTAGCAGGCGGTCTTTCATTTCTTGGGTCCATAAATCGTCGAGATCTTCAAGAGGCTCAATGCTTTGAAGTGCCATATTACAGCGACCAATGCCCTGAAAATTAGCACGATAAATGCTCAAAAGGAGCGAATTCTGATTAGTCGTACGCCAGTTTTCAAAGTCATATGCATCAGCCATATCACCCGTGCTGCCACCGCCTTTCAGTGCGTCGTCAGATGCAATATCACCGATAAACCACTCCGGGAAATACGTATAGCCGTATTCCCACATAAGGGGAACATAGCATCCCGTTACGGTCTGCACGGCAGCATCCGTCGAAACAAAGAAGTCGGAAAGCAACGTGGTGTCGGGTTCTATTTCTGTCAAATATTCCTTGCAGGAATTCATGCTCAGAGCACATACGGCAAGGATAAACAGTTTTATATTCTTTTTCATAATGTTTTTCTTGTGTTTTGATTGTTCCTTCTAAAAATGTACGATTTTTAAGATTTCAGCCTCTGGTTCTTCATTGGAAGTCGAGTGGACTTGCAGTGGACTTAGAGTAGACTTTTTGCCGAATCACTTCTATTAGAAAAATGTACTTTTTTTAAGATTTAGAAGTTTGCGTTCAAGCCGAAAGTGAAGGTGCGACTCTGCGGATAGTTGCCGTAATCAACACCACCGCCTACTTCCGGATCATAGCCGTTGTACTTAGTAATGGTAAACAGATTGCTTGCCGTTACATAAAAGCGAAGACGGCTACAATAGAACTTCTTCGTAATCTTGGAAGGAAGCGTATAGCCGATCTGAGCATTCTTCAAGCGTAGGTAAGCACCACTCTCGAGGAAACGCGTCGAGTTTTCAGTATTGGTAGGAGAACCGAGCGGATTAGGAACCGTACCGTTGCGGTTCTCGAGTTCCATCCAGTTTACGCCATCATTCAGAAGAGCATCGCGAACCACGTCAGTATAGCCAATCCATGCCTCATCTTTCATATACGAAGCCAACGCATTAGAAGTACCGTCGCCTTCAAGAGCCAAACGCTGAGCATTGTAGATCTTATTGCCGGCTACACCCTG
>JAGHUE010000006.1 GCA_018064985.1 Candidatus Colicola faecequi
GTATCTGGAACGCGAACTGACCCGCCGGCAGAAACTCGGGAAAGCCGTGAAGGTGGCGGGGCTGGTGACCGTAGCCGCAATGAGCGCCGCCTGCTCCACGATAGACAATCCGGCCCTGATGGGCGATCCGCTCCCGCCGCAGCTGAAAGCTTATGAGCTGGCCGGCACGTGGAGCATACGGAGAATAGGCGACATCACGGTGGACGAAGAGTTGCATCATCCTACGCTGACCATGGCGCAAGACAGCATAATAAAAATATCGTCGGGTTGCAACACGCTCGAAGGCAGATATGTGTTCGACGAAGAACGCAACGAGATGCGCGTGACGTGGGGCGGCGAGACCGAGATATGGTGCACCGACGAGGCACTCCGCGAATTGGAAGAGCGGCTCTTCGGGCTGTTCCGCTCGCAGGAGGTGCTGATACTGGAAGGGTACTCCAACCGGGTTTGGATGTACGGACAGGATTATGCCCGAATCGCAACGCTTGAGAAGTGACCGGCGACCGCTGCGCTGAAAGACAAGAAGGAATAAAACAAAAAATACATGAAACGACTGATCTATATAATTGCCTTGCTGCTGCCGATGGCTTTTCTCTGCGGATGCAGGAAGGCTGCCGACGATTTTTGGCCGGATGTGCAGCGAACACATATCCACCTGGCTGACTTGCCGGAGCCGGAGGCTGCTCTGCCTAAGAATACAAGCAGCTATTTCCTTATGGATCTGGAGAATGGGCAAAACACGTTGGCTCACTCAGAGATGACTGAGATGCTTGTTCCTACTCAGCACGCTCTGATTGATGCTGTCCGTCTGGCTTATGCAACTCATCGTCCGCTGGTATTATCGCCTGATATCGTATGGCTGGTAATAGAACGCGGCTTTGCCAAACACGTGGATCTGCACGCCGATTCGCTCCGCAGTATGTTTGTTTCGTTCGAAGGAAAAGAGACGCTGGAAGTGGAGAGCTGGCATCCTCTGTGGCTGATGACGTCGCATGACTGGGAGAAGTGCGTCAGTGGTTTCCCGCGCCAGATTGCGGGATATACCGGAGAGGAGATCGTGGAAACGCTCCACTGCGATTTCAGCACTACAACTCCTACTTCGCTGGCTGCTTCGGATATTATGATTATGTCTACGATGCAGTCTTATTTCGAGTATGTAGTCACTTATTGGTGCGGCATTCCGGACATCTACCTGGAAGGAACGCCCGACGATTGGCAACGGATTCTGGAAAAGACGCGAGTTCTCCGCAAATACGGGCTGGACTGGTGGATTGACGAGCTGGAGCCTGTGCTCGAAAAAATAGCAGCAGCTTCTGCCGGAGAGCGCGACATCGTGTTCTGGCAGTCCATCCTTCAGCAAACAGATGAACAGGAGCTGTTTGAAGTGGATTGCGGAGAGATTGTGAGCGCCGGAAAACTGAATGGCTGGATACAGGTTTTTTATCCTTATTTATATGGCTCTCCCCGTATTTTCGACTGCATTTATGAAGCCGAAATCAAAGGTCTGCCTTCTGCTCTGGGATCGGCTCCTCTGGCATTCTTGTACCCGAACGGCAAGAAAGTCGACCTTCATGTCTATGCCGGTTTGGCAGGAATAGCGGAAGATGAAAAGACGCATGCTCTCCGTCCGGAGATATGCTGGCTCATAAGCGAAGAAGGTGTCAGCAATTGGAAATTGATACCGTATCTTTGGAGAGCAATAAAGGGCGAACCTACGATGGAAGATGACGCAGTAGTCAAATATGGGGCACCGGCAGCCGGGGAACAAATTGATGAGGATTGGTATGAAATCCCGGAAGAGTCCTGATGTACCATACAATAACTGAAATAGATTGATGATTTTATGATGACTGTCGTATTAATAATAGTATTGCTGCTGATTGTGCTGGCGATCTTCGTGCTGCGAGGCGTGTATCGCAGATGGGGAGCGGTGGCGCTGGTTGCGGGATTGGTAATTGCGGGGCTCGGATGCCTGGGGCTCGCAGGTGTGATGTACTGCTGCGACCGTACGATCATGCGGGCAGCCGACGGCAGGTGCTTCGATAGGGCGGAAGACCTTCCGGCTTCGCAATGGGGCATTCTGTTCGGCACAGGCCGCAACAGAAGGGCAAACGAGTATTACGACTCGAGACTGGCAGCTGCTATTGAACTTTACCAAACCGGAAAAATATCCTTCGTTTTTATCAGTGGGGAGAACCTGCACAAAGACTATCAGGAGGTAGACTCTATGTATCAGGCAATGCTGGCTATCGGAGTGCCGCCCGAGCGGATAGTTTGCGATACGGCAGGACGGGATACCTACAGCACCCTTCTGCATGCCAGAGAGCTGGCAGACACCACCCGAGTGATACTTATTTCTCAGCGGTTTCACAACGAGAGGGCACTCTATTATGCCGAGCAGATGCAGATAGATGCGCTAGCCTACAATGCAGCGCCCAATTCGGTGTGGTACAAGCGATTGAGAGATTACGCCCGGGAGAAACTGGCCCGTGTAAAAGCAATTCTGAAAAACCAATTAGCATCCCCGGCAGCTGCTCTAGCCGAATTAAAACAACAACATGAAACGACTCTGCTACATATTAGCTTTGCTGCTGCCAATCGCAGCAAAGCACAGGATTTGCGATTGAGATAGATTAAGAAAATGGCGTTTGGCATTGAATTTGCAGAAGGGGAGAAAAAAGATATTGGCTTATGAAAACAATCAGAAGGAAAATAGAACTGCTGACCGTGGCGATGCTCGGGATGCTCGGCCTGGTCGACGCACAGGGACTGTATGTGGCTTATGGATGCCCGCACGTGAAACTGACCATCAAAGGCAAGGTGACCAACCGATGCTCCATCCCCGTGAAAGGCATCGAAGTGAGAGTTCTCGAAGGTGAGGGAACAGAAGGAAAAGCCGTCCGTACTGACAAGAAAGGGCAATTCGAGCGCGACCAGACGTTCGACTACGGCAGAGAGAAAGGCGGACCGGTACGCGTGGTGCTGACCGACGTGGACGGCTGCAAGCATGGGTCGTATGAGACCGATACCGTGGAGATCGCTTTCCCTGAAGTGGTGCATGATGAGAAGAACGCGTGGAGATGGATCGGCACGGCCGAGGCTGGAAAAATAAAGCTTCGGAAATAGACAAAGGACAACGTGAGCCCAGGCTCAAATGATTGTTGCCAAAGGCAAATTGATTTCGAGCGGAGCTCGTTGATTGTCGCCAAAAGGGCGAAGGATAACGACAACGACAACGAAAACGACAACAAAAGACCGCTGCGCTGAAGAATCAAGAACTAAGAATCAAGAACTTTTTGGCGGGAATGACGCGAATGGCGCGGAATTTGCTGGGATAAAAGCAGCTTGTTTTTTATGACTGCACTTACATAGCGTGACATAGTGTCATGCATCTGACATACTGAATGAAACAATCTGAAGATTCGCCCACGGGGGCGACATCGGGTGGAGTGTATCCGGACGGATACGCGGCCCGGTGATCTCTGATTTGTTTCACCCCGGGAAACGGCGCGGAAGCGCGGCTTCGTTTCCCACAAAAAAATTCATTCAGTATGAAAGAAAGTAAGAAAAACCAAACCGCAGACAACGCTGCACAGCAGCAAGTAAAGTACTCCCGCGAGGAACTCCGCCGGATGATTGCAGAAACCGAACAGGATTTCCGTCACCTGCAGGAACGCTACGACCTCTTCGTGATGCGACACTACGCTCACCGCTACGAGTCCTGGTTTGAGGACACGAGCGACCTCTACCGCAGAGGTATCCGGAAACGGTTTTTCCGGTTGCTGCGGCTGGAGCGGGAGCTGGCGCAGCTCAGCTGATCATAAAAGCCCTCGGAGAAAGACGAGGGCTTTTTTTTTCCACATGCGAAACGCTTAGCCGGTTTCTGTGAGGGTTCCATATGAAATATAAATCTCTACAAATGAATACGATAGATCTGGCGCTGCAGATAGCGGCGAAGGCACATGCGGGACAGTTGGACCGCGACGGCAATCCCGTTATTTTGCACCCCCTGACGGTGGGACTGATGGGACATACCGACGAGGAACGTACCGCCGGATTCCTCCACGACGTGGTGGAAGACTCGGATTATACGTTCGAGCAGCTGGCCGACGAAGGCATCCCTGCCGGCATCATCAACGCTCTTCGCCTTCTTACGCACGACAAAAGCGTGCCCTACGACGACTACGTGCAGCAGATAATCGACAGCAGGAACCCCATTGCGCTGCAGGTGAAATACAACGACCTCCGCCACAACTACTCGCGCGGAAAAGCCTATCCAGAGCTCCAACTGAAGCACGGACGGGCGCTCGAGCGGGTGAAAGCCGCCATCGAGGAGTGCTCGCGCATCGAGCTCTACCGGCCGGCAGACGGTGTGAGCCATGCCGTTTTTGCAGGCGGTTGCTTCTGGGGCGTGCAGCATCAGATGGAGCGTCTCAAGGGAGTGAAACGGACGCTGGTGGGATACACGGGCGGCGAGGAGACTTTTCCGCAATATGCGGCCGTGCGCGATCATCAGACGCATCACGTGGAGGCTGTGGTGGTGGAGTACAACCCGGCTGAGACTTCGTATACCGAACTCTGCAAGCTGTTCTTCGAGATACACGACCCGGCGCAGACCGACGGCGTAGGTTCGGACAAAGGGCCGCAATACCGCAGTTGCATCTTCTATGCCGACGGGCAGCAGAAAGAAGAGGCGGAGGCCGTAATTGCCATTCTGCGCGGCAAGGGTTACGAGGTGAATACGCTCCTGCTGCCGCTGGGGAACTTCTGGATCGGGGAGGAGTACCACCAGAAATACTACGAGAAGACCGGCGGAGAATCTTCCTGCCACGTCAGAATTCGCAAATTCTGACTCTGCGACGAAAACAGTAACAAAAGAACGGATATGGGAAAGAAAGAGAGAAATGCCATGACCGCATGGTGGATCGTACTGGCTATCGGACTGGTACTGGTGGGGGCTGTGATGTTTATCGTAGGCATTCGTGCCGGCGCCTGAAAAACAGCCCGGATAGGGCCAAAAACTGAAAGTTTTAAGCAAAAAACAACCGAAAACGCAAAAAAACGACAAAAAAACGTCGAAAAATTTGCATAATTCGCAGATTATTAGTACTTTTGCATCCAGAAACGTGAAGGGGACCCCAAAAAGGTTCCCTTCTCTCATACCTTATAACGACATGATCGACAAAAATCTCGTACAACAAATCGCCCTGGATTACCTCCGGGAAAAAGATTACGAACTCATCACGTGTACCGTTTCGGCTGACAACCGCATCCTCGTGGAAATCGACTCGATGGACGGCGTAGACGTGGATTTCTGCGTGGAGCTGAGCCACTACATCCAAGACCACCTCGACCGCGAAGTGGAGGATTTCGAGCTGGAAGTGGGCAGCGTATCTATTACCGACCCATTCAAGACCCTCATGCAGTATGAGAAGAACCTGGGCAACGACGTGGAAGTGCTCACCAAAGACGGCCGCAAGCTCCACGGTGTGCTCGCCGGTGCCGACGAAGAGGCGTTCGAGCTGGAAGCCGAGGTGCTCGTACAGGTAGAAGGCAAGAAGAAAAAGCAGAAAGAGCTGCAGACGCTCCGCTTCGGATACGACGAGGTGAAGTATTGCAAGTACGACCTCAAGGTATGATATTTATCCATTTACAAACTGATAAATTATAAATTTACTATATAGCATGGCAACGAAAAAAGCAGCATCGGAACAACCGGTGAATCTTATTGAAATCTTCTCTGAGTTCAAAGAACTCAAAGGCATCGACCGTCAGACCTTCATCAACGTGCTCGAAGAATCCTTCCGCAACGTGATTGCAAAGATGTACGGCTCCGACGCCAACTACGACGTTATTATCAACCCCGATAAGGGCGACCTCGAGATCTACCGCAACCGCGAGATCGTGGCTGACGGCGAGCTTGAAGACGAGAACACCCAGATCGAATTCTCGGAGGCACAGAAGCTCGACGACGAGTGCGAGATCGGTGAGGACATTACCGACAAGGTAGAGTTCCAATCGTTCGGTCGCCGAATGATCCTCAACCTCCGTCAGACTCTGGCTTCGAAGATCCTCGAGCTGCAGAAAGAGAACCTCTATCTGCGCTACTCCGACATGCTCGGCCACGTGGTATCGGGCGAGCTCTATCAGGTATGGAAGCGCGAGATGCTCCTCCTTGACGAGGACGGCAACGAGCTCTACCTGCCGAAGCAGAACCAGATTCCGAGCGACTTCTACCGCAAGGGCGACACCGTTCGCGGCGTAGTGGTACAGGTAGACAACAAGAACCAGAACCCGAAGATCATCCTCAGCCGTACGTCGCCGCTCTTCCTGCAGCGCCTCTTCGAGCAGGAGATTCCGGAAGTACACGACGGCGTGATCGAGATCAAGAACATCGCCCGTATCCCCGGCGAGCGCGCCAAGGTGGCTGTTCATTCGTTTGACGACCATATTGATCCGGTAGGCGCTTGCGTAGGCGTAAAGGGCGCCCGTATTCACGGCATTGTACGCGAGCTGAGAAACGAGAACATCGACGTGATCAACTACACGACCAACACCAATCTTTATATCCAGCGCGCCCTCGCGCCTGCACGCATCTCTTCGATGGAGATCGACGAGGAGAACAAGCACGCCAACGTATACCTGAAGCCCGACGAAGTGTCGCTGGCTATCGGTAAGGGCGGCTTCAACATCAAGCTGGCCTGCATGCTGACCGGCTACCAGATCGACGTATTCCGCGAGATGGACAACGAAGACCTGGATGGCATCTATCTGGATGAATTCAACGACGAAATCGATCAGTGGGTTATTGACGCACTGAAGCAGATCGGCCTCGACACCGCTCGTGCCGTTCTGGCGCTCTCCGCCGAGGAGCTGGCTGAACGCACAGACCTCGAGGACGAGACCATCGATCATGTACTCAGCGTTTTGAACGCCGAGTTCGCAGATTGATCCTTCGTGCGACGGCCGGACAGCCCGGCATTCTCCGCCAAGGCGGAGCAACAACCATCAATTAACCACACTAAAAAATCGATTTCCAATGGCAATAAAACTGATAAAAGCTTGTAAAGAACTCAACATCGGTATGGCTACCGCCCTCGACTTCGCCGCCAAGCAGGGCAAGGAGATAGCAGCCGACCCGAACGTGCGCATCGACGACGAACTCTACATGATGCTGGCCAAGGCCTTCAACAAGGACATGGCCGTGAAGATGGAAGCCGAGCGCCAGGCCCAGGAGCGCCAGGAGCGCGAGATCCCGCAGACCGTTTCGCTGAAGCAGGAAGCCGAGCCGGAAGTGCTCCATTCCGTACAGAAGCCGAAGGTTGTGGGCAAGATCGACCTCAATACCGGCAAACCCGCAGCCGAGCCGCAGAAGCCCGCTGCGCCCGAACCCGCAGTGGAGCCGGAACCCGTAGTGGAAGCACCGAAGCCGGTAGCAGAACCGGAACCGGCACCAGCGCCCGAACCGGTAAAGCAGCCCGAACCCGTAGCGGAAGAGCC
>JAGHUE010000027.1 GCA_018064985.1 Candidatus Colicola faecequi
CTCTCGTATTACCCCTTCTGGCACGGCGAACTGGACAAGGAACTGCAGAACGCGCTCACGAAACTGCATCAGCGCTTCCCGACCCGAAAGATCCAGATTGTGGAGACGGCCTACTACAACAACTACTGGCCGACAAGCGGCATCAACTACGACACGCGTTCGAAGTGGCCCGCCACTCCGGCCGGTCAGGATGCTTACCTGCAGGCGCTTTGCCGGAAGCTCAACCAGTATGACTACGTGAACGGCCTTTTCTACTGGTTCCCGGAAGAGAACGGCTGCGGCGGCAACACGTGGAACGCCAACAACATCGTGATCGACTCGTGGATCAACCGCGGCTTTTTCGATCCGAACGACAACAAGCACAAAGCCTACAGCGGGCTCTATCGCCTGAGTGATTTCCTCGGCGAATAACCACAAAAAGAAAAATCAAACAAGATATGCAAATCAACCTGAAGAAAGTGCTGCCTTATGTGGCGGCCATCATCGTATTTCTGGGTATTTCCATCGCCTACTGCGCCCCGATGCTGGATGGCAAGGTAGTAGCTGCCGGCGATACGAACAACTGGAAAGGCGCGGCTCACGAAGCCAAAGAGCATCTGGCCGCTACCGGAGAAAGCCCTTATTGGACGAACTCCATGTTCGGCGGCATGCCTACTTATCAGATCACCTATCTGTCCGCCAGCGGTAAGGTATGGAATCAGATGAAGGACGTCACGCACCTGTGGTTTTCCGATGAAGCCGGCGCAGGTTTGATTTTCGCATACTTCTGCGGATTCTTCATCCTGCTGCTTTGCTTCGGCGTGAATCCATGGCTGAGCATGGTGGGCGCTCTGGCGATAGGATTCTCCTCGTATTTCTTCCTGATCATCCCGGCCGGACATATCACCAAGGCCGTCGGCCTGGCTTATCTGGCGCCGATGGTAGGCGGTATCTACGCCATTTTCCGCAAGAAACGGATGGCCGGCGCTGCCGTAATGATTCTCTACGGAATGCTCGGCATCACGCAGCACCCGCAGATGACGTACTACGTTTGCATGCTGCTGGGCGTAATGGGCTGCGCCGAGCTGTATATTCATATTAAGGAGAAAGCATGGAAAGACCTCGGCATCAGCCTGGCCGTATTGCTGGGTTGCGCATTGCTGATTTTCGGTACGAAAGTGAGCTGGATGCAGATGAACCAGAGCTACCTGAAGGAGACCATGCGCGGCGGCCACAGCGAGCTCACCAAAGCCACCGACGCCGAGAACAAGACAGCAGGTCTGGACCTCGATTACGCAACCGCCTGGAGCTACGGCAAGGGCGAGACGATGACACTTCTGATCCCGAACTGGGAAGGCGGCGCAAGCGGCTACAACGTAGGAACGAAGTCGCAACTCTTCGAGGCAATGAAGAAGCAGGGCGTACAGAAGAAGCAGGCCGAGCAGTTCTGCCGCCAGGCGCCTACGTACAGAGGCGAGAAAGCCTTCACGAGCGGCCCGGTATATGCCGGCGCCATCATCTGTTTCCTCTTCGTATTGGGCCTGCTGATAGTGCCCGGTCCGTATAAATGGGCGCTGCTGATCGCTACCCTCTGCTCTGTTTTCCTCAGCTGGGGCAGAAACATGATGTGGCTGACGGAGCTGTTCTTCCAATACTTCCCGATGTACAACAAGTTCCGCGCCGTGGAGAGCATCCTGATCGTAGCGGAGATGACCATTCCGCTCCTCGGTTTCCTCGGTCTGCAGCAGATTGTGGAGCACAAAATAGAGTGGAAGAAACTGCAGCTCAACCTGCTCATTGCCGGCGGTGTAACGGCAGGCATCTGCCTGTTGGCCTGGCTCTTCGGAGGCGCTGTAGACGTGCAGAGCAGCTACGATGCACAATGGACGGGGCAGATGCCGGGATGGCTGACAGACGCTATCTACGACGAGCGTACGGCCATGCTGAAGGCTGATGCATTGCGTTCGCTTATCTTCGTTCTGCTCGGCTTCGGGGTGGTTTATCTCTATGCCTGGAAGACCAAGGACACGGAGGAAAAGCAATGGTCGGCCGTGCTGTATGCCGGTTTGGCCGTGCTGGTGGTAGCCGACATGCTGCCGGTTGACAAGCGCTTCTTCTCTTCTGATCATTTCGTAAGCCGGAAAGAAAGCGACCGTTTCTTCCAGATGCAGCCGTATGAGGAGCAGATTCTGCAGGACGAGACGCTCGATTTCCGCACGCTCAACCTGGCGGCCAACACGTTCAACGACGCCCGCACGTCCTACCGCCTGAAGTCGATAGGCGGCTATTCGGCCGTGAAGCTCCGCCGCTATCAGGACCTCATCGACGAGCACCTGATGAAAGAGATGAATGCCATGATGCAGACTATCATGCGCACCAACGGTTTCATGGCTCCGGACGAAGCAGAGGGCCGTGATTTCCAGGTGCTCAACATGCTCAATACGCGCTATGCGGTAGTGCCGCTTCAGGGCGGCCAGACGCTGCCTGTACTGAATCCGTACGCAATGGGCAACGCGTGGTTTGTGGATGAGGTGAAGCTGGTGGAGACTGCCGATGAAGAATGCGCAGCCCTCCGTGCAATGGACCTCCGCAGTCAGGCCGTGGCCGACAGGCAGTTTGCCGACGCGCTGGATGTAACCCGTCCGGAAGCTTCTCCTGCTATGGCCTACGACAGCAGCTATATCAACCTGCTCTCTTACCTGCCCAACAAGCTCGTATACGAAACGCAGACGGAGACGAACAAAGTGGCTGTATTCTCGGAGATTTACTACCCGAGAGAATGGCATCTCTATATCGACGATGAGGAAGTGTCCCTCGCGCGCGTAAATTATATATTGCGTGGTGCCGTCATTCCGGCCGGCCGTCATACGGTTCGCATGGAGTTTGTTCCGGATGCACTCTCGACCGACAAGTGGTGCATGGCGCTGATCATCTTCGCGCTGCTTCTTTCACTGGGTCTTCTCGGCTTCGGGTGCGTCCGAGCACTCCGGAACATTCCATAAACGGCAGAAGGAAGGTGCGTCCGAGCACCCCGGGGAAGTCGCATTTAAGTCGCATTTAAGTCGCATTTAAGTCGCATGAAAGTCCACTCTACGTCCACACTACGTCCACACAAAGAAAGTAAGACTTACGTAAGACTTGAGTAAGACTTTTTGAGTAGACTCAGAGTAGAAGTAGAGCA
>JAGHUE010000143.1 GCA_018064985.1 Candidatus Colicola faecequi
CGGATTTGCTGAATTCACGAAAAAATGCTAATTTTGCAAAGCTTGCGCATGTGCGCTCGCGTCCAAAGCGGGCGGTCGCGCTCGTCACGGCATTGGCACAGAATCCACTGTGGATTATAGCCATGCAGGACTCCGCAGAAGGAGTTCTATGATGTTACCAACATCAATCGCCCCGCTAAAGAAGGCGCAGGGGCTTCATCAAGAATTAGAAATTATTGGGAGCCCTATTAATATTTGCCCTATCGACAACGCTAACGACAACAACAAAATATAAAATTAAAATCGTATTATGGAATTCAAGTATGCACCAATGTTCCAGCTCGGTGAAGACAAGACCGAGTATTTTCTGCTGACCAAAGACCATGTGTCGGTCAGCGAGTTTGAAGGCAAACCTGTTCTGAAGGTAGAGAAGGAAGGCCTTACCCTGATGGCCAATGCCGCATTCCGCGACGTAAGCTTCATGCTCCGCCGTTCGCACAACGAGCAGGTTGCCAAGATCCTGCGCGACCCGGAAGCTTCGGCTAACGACAAGTACGTAGCCCTCACTTTCCTCCGCAACGCAGAAGTGGCATGCAAGGGCCAGCTTCCGCTCTGCCAGTATACGGGTACGGCTATCGTACACGGCGAGAAAGGCCAGTACGTGATCACCACCGGCAAGGGCTCCGACGAAGAGGCGCTGTCGCTGGGTGTATTCAAGACCTACACCGAGGAGAACCTCCGCTACAGCCAGAACGCTCCGCTGAACATGTACGACGAGGTGAACACGAAGTGCAACCTCCCGGCACAGATCGATATCGAGTCGGTCAGCGAAGAAGCAGAAGAGCTGGAGTATAAGTTCCTCTGCGTAACGAAGGGCGGCGGTTCGGCCAACAAGACCTACCTCTATCAGGAGACGAAGGCACGTATCCAGAACCCGGGTACGCTCGTTCCGTTCCTCGTAGAGAAGATGAAGAGCCTCGGTACGGCAGCATGTCCTCCGTATCATATCGCCTTCGTAATCGGCGGTACTTCGGCTGAGAAGAACCTCCTCACCGTGAAGCTCGCTTCCACCCACTACTACGACGAACTGCCGACTACGGGCGACGAGACCGGCCGCGCATTCCGCGATGTAGAGCTCGAGAAGCAGCTCCTCCAGGAGGCATACAAGATCGGCTTGGGAGCACAGTTCGGCGGCAAGTATATGGCTCACGATGTACGCGTGGTACGTCTGCCGCGCCACGGCGCAAGTTGCCCGATCGGCTTGGGCGTAAGCTGCTCGGCTGACCGCAACATCAAATGCAAGATCAACAAAGACGGTATCTGGATTGAGAAGATGGATAACAACCCGGCAAGCCTCATTCCGGAAGAACTCCGTCAGGCAGGCGAGGGCGATGCAGTAAAGATCGACCTCAACCAGCCGATGAAGGATGTTTGCAAGATCCTCACCAACTATCCTATCGGTACGCGCCTGAGCCTGAACGGCACGATCATTGTGGGTCGCGATATCGCACACGCTAAGATCAAGGCTCGCCTGGACGCAGGTGAGGGCATGCCCGAGTATCTGAAGAACCACCCGATCTATTATGCAGGTCCGGCCAAGACCCCTGCAGGTATGGCTTGCGGTTCGATGGGCCCGACCACTGCCGGCCGTATGGACCCGTACGTAGACGAATTCCAGGACAACGGCGGCTCGATGATCATGCTCGCCAAGGGCAACCGCTCCATCGACGTAACCAACGCTTGCCAGAAGCATGGCGGCTTCTACCTGGGCTCTATCGGCGGTCCGGCTGCTATCCTCGCTCAGGAGAATATCAAGAAGATCGAGTGCGTAGAGTATCCGGAACTCGGCATGGAGGCTATCTGGAAGATCGAAGTGGAGAACTTCCCCGCCTTCATCCTGGTGGACGACAAGGGCAACGACTTCTTCAAGCAGCTCAAGCCGTGCGAAGGTTGCAGAATACTCTGACACCCCCTCTGTCGGCCGGGCCGACATTTTATTAGGAACTCTATGGCATTCACCGGATGCCATCCCGGCCCGCTTAATAAGGCGCTGGGCCTTCAGCTCAGAGAGTGGAGGGAAGACTCCTCTCTTGCGGCATGACCGCACTAAACTCTCTTCGAAACATTCACAGGATGTTTCTCCATCCTCAGAGAGAGGGAGATCGGGGATTCCTCTCTGATTAATTTTATATAAATAGCCTCACCCGCTTATGGACCCTCCACTCGTTGAGGGGAGGGTGCCCAACGGGCGGATGGGGTGTCATCTATGACAGAACAAAAAGAAAAAATAACCCTCTGGCAGCGGATGCGGGCGAAGTACCGCATCGCTGTCGTCAACGAGAAAACACTGGGAGAGATGTTTCATTTGCGTCTCTCCCTGTGGAATCTCTTCCTGCTTTTCGTGTCGATCTCGCTCGTGACGCTGCTGGTGTTCGGCCTTTTCATCTGGTTCACTCCGCTCCGCAACTACCTGCCGGGTAATACGCAGGCAATCCGCGGACAGCTCGTGCAGCAGACTGCCCGGCTCGACTCGCTTCAGGATGTGCTCCATTTTCAGGACGAGTATCTGGAGGTGGTGAAGAGCGTGATAGCGGGCGATATCGCCCCCGATTCGGCCATGAACGGCTCCATCGACTCGATGTACATCAAGAGCAAGCAGGACCTGCTGGCGGAAGGCAGCGTGGTGATCGACGAATTTATGGCCGACTATGAAGCGCGAGGCAAAGACAATCTCTCGTTTTTCGACCAGGCTGTGCAGCACGACAACCTGCCTACGCTCTTCCGTCCCGCTTCGGGCGCTATCGTGGAGCACTACAGCGAGCAGGGCTTCCGTGGCGTCAGGATTCAGACGCCCGACAACCAGCATGTGGATGCCGTATTGAGCGGCACGGTGGTGTATGCATCGTATTCGCTGCAGGACGGCTGGACCCTCACCATGCAGCACGATCAGGGCTACCTGAGCATCTGCAGCCGCATCGAGCGACCGCTTGCCAAGCCGGGCGATGCTGTCCGCGCAGGCGAAACAATCGGACTCGCGTCCGGCAAATATACCCTCAGTTTTCAGCTTTGGCGCAACGGAAAAGCCGTTGATCCGGAGAGTGTGATCAATTTTTAGACACCCCTCCCGCGGCATAGCCGCACCCTCCCCTCATAGAGTGGAGGGGAAGACTCCTCTCTTGCGGCAAAGCCGTACTAGACTCTCTTCGAAGCATTCACAGGATGTTTCTCCATCCTCATAGAGTGGAGGGGAAGACTCCTCTCTTGCCCACAGCGCATCCTCTACC
>JAGHUE010000161.1 GCA_018064985.1 Candidatus Colicola faecequi
TTAAATATATATATTTATATTATAAATATATATATTAAGTATATTTCTCACTATGATGCACGTGCATTTTTTTAATTGATATATTTGATAGAATTGATAGAAATCCCGATTTCATCGGCAAAAATCATGTTAATCTATCCATACTATCTACTGAAATTATGAGCATACATACACAAAAAACCGCCCCGAAAGGAGCGGTTTTTATGTATAAATGTGTCTCCGGCAGAGCCTTCGACGTGTTCCTTAGCGTGCAGCGATGATAGCGAGGAACTTCTCGGCAACGAGCGCAGCACCACCGATGAGGCCACCGTCGATGTCGGGGCAAGAGAAGAGCTCAGCAGCGTTCTTCTCGTTGCAGCTACCGCCGTAGAGGATAGTGGTGTCGTCAGCAGCTTCCTTGCCGTACTTCTCAGCAACGAGCGAGCGGATGTAAGCGTGGATCTCCTGAGCCTGCTCGGGAGTAGCGGTGAGGCCAGTGCCAATAGCCCAAACGGGTTCGTAAGCGAGGGTGATGTTCTTCCACTCTTCAGCGGTGAGGTTGAATACAGAACCCTCAAGCTGTGCCTTAACAACTTCGTTCTGCTTGCCGGCTTCGCGCTCTTCCTTCACTTCGCCGATGCAGAAGATCACCTTGAGGCCGTTAGCGAGAGCGAGCTTGGTCTTCTCCTGGAGGATAGCATAATCCTCGTGGTAGTAAGCACGACGCTCAGAGTGACCGAGGATGCAGTATTCAGCGCCGGTGGACTTAACCATAGCAGCGGAAACTTCGCCGGTGAAAGCGCCCTTCTCCTTGTCAGCGCAGTTCTCGGCAGCTACAGCGATAGGCGAGTCCTTGAGGAGCTCAGCTACGGTAGCGAGGTGGATAAACGGAGTACCGATTACCACAGCGCAGTTGGGGTTCTTTACAGCTTCTTTGAGTTCGGTAGCGAGTGCTACACCTTCCTGCAGGGTCTTGTTCATTTTCCAGTTGCCTGCAACCATTTTAATTCTTGCCATTGTAAAATAAAATTTATGATTAGAAAATTGAGATTTATAGAATAAGGACAAACAACCGCTCATTTAGCGATTGCGCAGATTGTACTTGTCGGTAACGACGCCGTCTTCGAGGCAGACGATGCCCGGGTTGGCGCGCACGACGGTCTTGAGTGCGGTGGGGTCGCAGAAGAAGATCTCGTAGTCGTAGCCGGTGAGCTGACGGAAGCGCTCAATCTCCTCCTCGCCGCTGCCGGTGAGAAGGTAGAAGGCATGTCCGTTCCACGCAGCCTCTTCGGCCATCTGCTGAAGACGCATAGCCTGCTTGAGGTTGGTGCGCTCGAGCTTATAGAGGATAGCGAGGGTAGCTTCGCCGTCGAAGAGGTCGTAGGTGATGTCGTCCATATCTTCGTTGAAGACCACGAAATCGTGGATAGGAGCCTCGTAACCCTTCTTGATGAGAATGCTCTTCTGGTCGACAAACGTCCAGGTAGAGTCGTCCTTGGGGTAGTTGTCGAGGGTGAACTCCTGCTCGTGTCCGTCTTTCTCGTAGATGAACCGCACCTCGTATTCATCGACGGGCGCATCGTCGGGCACCTCCATCAGTTCGGGGATATTATTGCCGATCTTATAAGGACGGAAATCCTTCACGGGCAAATGGAGTATAGCGAAGATCATCCAGCCGAAGACAAAGGCAGCGGAGAAACATGTGATGCCGAGCTCGACGGGCCAGATGAAAGTGCGGGGAATCCAGCGCTTGGTGCAGAGCAGCACGATGACGAGCACGAGGAGCACCACGTTCTTCCAGAAGGTCTGCCAGTTGGTAAGGATAAGCGCATCGCCGAAGCAGCCGCAGTCAGCCACAGCACCCGTGATGGCGAGCCAGAGGGTGAGCGGAGTCATGAGGAGCATGAACGCCAGCGTGAGCCACGAGGTGACCTTGGTCCAGGTGTTGGAAAAGAGCATCACGCCGAGCACGAACTCCGAAGCGATAAGCAGCAGAGCGATGGGTAATGCGAACGGCATAAGGAAACTGAAGAAGCCGCTGATGGCAGAGAAGAGTGCCGTACTGCCGAGGGCTGCAAGATAGTCTTCCACCTTATAGAGGGTGCCGAGCGGATCGATAGCTTTCACGAAGCCGGAGAACACGAAAACGAGGCCGAGGAGCGTACGTGCTACAGAGCCGATGATGTGGAGCGGTTTGTTGGGTGCGGTCATAGGGTATGATTTTTTCAGGCCTCCATCTGCTTGATGAGATAGAAGACGGCGTAGTTGAGCATATCGAAATAGTTGCCGTCGGCGCCCTCGGAGATGAGGGTCTGTCCGTCGTTGGCATTGATCTGCTTGTTGCGGTTGATCTTGGTGAGGATGATGTCGGTGAGGGAAGAGGGGAGCATGGCGCGCCACGCTTCGCCGTAGTCGTGGTTCTTGCGGAGCATGAGTTCCTTGGCCTCAGCGGAGATCTCGTCGTAGAGGCGGGTGGCCTCTTCGGCCGACATATCCACGCTGTCAGCGAAGCCCTTGCGCATCTGGATGATGCCCATGATGGAGTAGTTGACGATAGCCATCAGTTCGCCGTGGATATCGTCGCCCACGAGGTTGACTCCGGTCATCTCGATGGTGCGGATACGCTTGGCTTTGATGAACAGCTGATCGTTGACGGTCTGCGGACGCATGATGCGCCACGATGGGCCGTAGTCTTTCATCTTGAGGACGTAGACTTTGCGGCAGGAGGCAATCACCTCATTGTATTCTTTGCTGGTGTCGTACATGTGCGGAGAGGATAATGTGGGGTTAAAGGAGAGCCTGTTTGAGTTCGTCGGCAGAAACGAGCTTCTGCTCGCCGGTGAGCATATTCTTGAGCATCACCTTGTCGGCAGCCATCTCGTCGCCGCCTACGATAGCCACATACGGAATCTGCTTCTGATCGGCATAGCCCATCTGCTTTTTCATCTTGGCGGGTTCGGGGAACACCTCCACGCGCAGACCTGCCTCGCGGAGCTGCTTGGCCCAAGCGATGGAGTAAGCGAGCTCGGCCTGACCGAAGCTGACGAAGAGGAGCTGCGTACCGACGAGCACGTCAGCGGGATAGAGATTGAGTTCGGTGAGCACATCGTAGATACGGTCAGCACCGAAGGAGATACCTACGCCCGAAACGCCGGGCATACCGAAGATACCCGTGAGGTTGTCGTAGCGTCCGCCGCCGGTGATCGAACCCATCTGCACGTCGAGCGCCTTCACTTCGAAGATAGCGCCGGTGTAGTAGTTGAGGCCGCGGGCGAGGGTGAGGTCGAGCTCCACGTTGAGGCGTACGCCTGCTGCATCGCAGAGGTTGAGGATCGTTTCGGTTTCCTCCACACCCTTCAGACCTGTCTCCGACGAAGCGAGCACTTCGCGGAGCGTCTGCAGCTTCTCGCGGTTGGTGCCGGCCAGCGCCATGATCGGCTGGAGCTTCTCCACAGCTTCTTCGGGGAGACCCTTCTCGAGGAGCTCTTTGTTGACGTTGTCGAGGCCGATCTTATCGAGCTTGTCGATCGCTACGGTGATGTCCACGATCTTGTCGGCTTCACCGATCACCTCGGCAATGCCGCTCAGGATCTTGCGGTTGTTGAGCTTGAGGCAAACGTTGATTCCGAGGCGCTTGTACACTTCCTCTACAATCTGGATGAGCTCCAGTTCGGATACGAGCGAGTCGGTACCTACAACGTCCACGTCGCACTGATAGAACTCGCGATAGCGGCCTTTCTGCGGACGGTCAGCACGCCATACGGGCTGAATCTGGAAACGCTTGAAGGGGAAACTGATCTCGTTGCGGTATTGGGTAACGAAGCGCGCAAAAGGAACTGTCAGATCGTAGCGCAGGCCCTTTTCTGACACCTTGGTGGTGAGCTTGCCTATGCTTTCGTTCTGAAGCGCTTCTGCATCGATAGCGCCTTTCCAATCACCGCTGTTGAGGATCTTGAAGAGGAGCTTGTCGCCTTCCTCGCCGTACTTGCCCATGAGGGTGGAGAGGTTCTCCATTGCGGGCGTCTCGATCTGCTGGAAACCGTAGAGGCGGAAGACCGACTTGATAGTGTCGAAGATATAATTTCTGCGGGCCATCTGAAGCGGCGAGAAGTCGCGCGTGCCCTTCGGAATGCTGGGTTTGGTAATCTGTGCCATATAGTATGTTTTGAATATTCTGGGGAAAAACCGGAAGCTCCGGATAATCTGGAAAATCTAGTATCTCTATGCGAAAAGCGCCTTGTAGATACGGTCGGTAGCGCCGAGTTCCGAATCCACGTAAGCAGCGGCTTTCGCACCGAGTTCTTTGTGGTTTTCGAGCGCATTGTCCATTGCGGCAGCAAAACTGTCGTAATCATGGATGGAGCAGCCGGCTCCGCAGTCGATGAGCCCCTGTGCCTCACGGAAATTCTGACATTTCGGTCCGAAAATCACAGGTATACCGTATACGGCCGGCTCTATTGTATTGTGAATGCCTTCGCCGAAGCCGCCGCCCACGTAGGCCGCCTGACCGTAGCGATAGATATGCGAGAGGAGCCCCATACGGTCGACCAGCAGGATGGAGCTGGTGGTAAGGTTCTGAAGCGTAGCCTCGGAGAAGCGTACGAAGCGGCCTTGGAAGAGGTTGAAGATATGGTGCAAGTGCTCGGGCGTCAGTTCATGCGGAACAAGCACGAGTTTCACCTCCGGATGCTCACGGGTATAGCGCTCGAGAAGCACTTCGTCCTCCGGCCAGGTGCTGCCTGCAATCACCACACGACGCTGATCGAGATAGATATTCGTAAGCGGCGAGAGTTCGGGCTCGATGAAGCGCATGAGCTGCATCATTTCGCGCTTGTCCTGACGCACGGCGCTCACGCGGTCGAAACGCGTATCGCCTGCCACTTCCACATTGCTGATGCCGTATTGGGGGGGGGGGGGGGGGGGGGGGGGGGGGGGGGGGGGGGG
>JAGHUE010000050.1 GCA_018064985.1 Candidatus Colicola faecequi
AACAGCGTCGCCGTCGAAGCCATCGCGGGAACTCCACTTGTTGAATGCAATACCACGAATATCGCTTGCGTTGACCCATTCTTCGAGCCAGCTGCCGGTAACGTCAACAGCGAAGGTGAAGGTCTCGCCGATTTCCGGGTTAGCCTCTGCCCATTCGCCGGTCTCGCAGTCATACTTAACGATGAAGCGGCCGTCTTCGCCGAGCGGGTTGGCAATCATCTGCTCTACCGGACCAACCTGCCATTCGCCCTGGAGCGGAGTCTCTACGCTGCCGCTATAAGGCATTGCGAATACGATAAGTTTTTCGCCCGAGTTGGAGCAGGAATACATATTGCCTGCGTAGTCAAATTCAACTGCATTAACGGCACGACCATTTTCGGTGGTGATCTGTGTGCCAGTAGTAGCAATAGTCATTTCTGTTTCGCCCGGAGTTGCGGTATAAGCCTGGATGAAGCCACTGTTGCCGCCCATATAAATCTTGCCGTCCTTTTGGCCGATGCCAGCGCCGCCGTAGTAGTTCGAAGATTCACTATAGTAGTCGCGAACACCAGCTGCATTCCAGTGCGCAAGGTTAGGTTGACCTGCATTGCCGCCACGGTTAGCAGTAAACCACAATCCTCCTTCGTTTATGCGGTCATAATGTACGCCTACATAGTTGTGAACAAGGCCGTATGCACCGTCGAGAGCTTCAATATGAGTCGGAGTGCCGGAGAAAGTGGTTGCGGTGCCGAGTGCGTATTCGTCAAGGCGATAGCCGGCTTGGGAGTTAGAGACTGCACCGTTCAAGCTGCATGAGTAAATCAAAAGTTTCAGGTTTTCGCCTGACCCTTTGGTGTCGATGGAGCATGCTTTACCGGCAAGGAAAGTAGAGTCGGCATTGTACATTAGACCGTCTTCACGGTAAGTTCCATGGAAGAAATGGGTCCAAGTTTGTAGATCGGCTGATAATTCGTAAACAGGGCAATAGTCGCCGCTGATCATTGTTGCGAAAATACGACCATCTTCGCTGATGACTACCTGGTGAGGAGCAAAAGCGCGCGTGCTGCCGCTGATGAACTCAATTGGGGTGAGACCGCCGTTGAAGACTGCACCGTCAGCTACCGGAGTGAAGTCTGGGTTGAATGCGTAAATGCCGGCGCCCTTCCCGCCTGCATGGTAGGCAGGCTTGGCTGCTACACGGGAATCTGCCTCGCAAATAAGCAGACGGCCGAAGTTAGCCGATGCCGGATTCTTGTCGATGGCCATGCCGTAAGGGCTCCAGAAGCTGTAAGTCTTAGCCAGCTTGGTAGGAGCTTCGGGAGACGTGCCGTTTACGCGGATACCAAAGGTATAGTTGCCCGGCTCGGTCGGAAGAGCTACGGTTGCCGTGTGAGCGCCGATGTACTTGTCGGCAAGTGCCTGGGTGGCTGCCTCTGCGCCGTCCTTGTACGTTACGAGCTCTACGCTGTTGGCGTTCGTGTTGAGCGAGTAGTTTACGGTAATGGTGCCGTCTTCGTTGTCAACGGTGCTTACTGCGTAAGCATACGGGTTGATAGCCGGACCTTCCGGGATAACTTCCTCCGGGGTGCCATCTGCGTAGTATACTTCGCAGTTGTAAACGGCGCTGTTGGCATCAGTTACGGTGAATGCGGTCTCCTGAGCGGTAAAGTTGCTCAAATAAATTACGATACCTGCACCCTGAATGGCAGAACCGCTGAGTGAGCACTCCGATACGGCTACCGGGAAGGTTACGTAAATACCGGCTTCGGTTGCGAATCCGGGCTGTTGGATGTTCACTACGGTTACGCCTTCGGGAACAGCCATTTTGTACTTGTCTGTGTAGGTGCCGCCCCCTGCGCCGTCGCCGAGGAATGCGATACCAGCCCAATCAGTTGCAAACATTGCTGCGGAAAGGAGCAGTGCAACTGCAAAAGAGAAAACTTTTTTCATACGAAATTTGTTTTTGGTAAAAGATGATGGTTTGTTTGTATTTGTTTCGTTTTTTCTTGGAAGATTCTGTCTTCTGAAAAATGTTCCACGAAGGGACTTTCATGGGACTTCGATGGGACTCTCATCGGACTTGTTCCACGCTCCCGCGAGAGCCCATGTACGCGCATCAGCGGCTGCAAAGTTAGCAAGAATATTTTATATAAACAAGCAAAAATATACGTTTTATGTTATAAAACATAGACTTTTTTAATATGTTTTGGAATTTGCTTAAAAATGGTTAAATGTACTCGGCCTTTCTTGCGCAAATTTGGTGGTTGGCATATTTTTAGTTATCTTTGCACTTGTATTTTTTATGTCACAAAATTTTATCAGTATTAGATCCTATGAGTACTCCTACCAAACACATGTTCGCCTACATCAATGAGTCCGTCCGCAAAGGTTGGAACAATCCCGGATTTTCCGATTTTGGCGAAAATGTCAATTATACCTATGGCGAGATCGCTACCCAGATCGCTCGCCTCAACCTTTATTTTGAGCTCATTGGCGTAGAGAAAGGCGAAAAGATCGCTTTCTGCGGCGGCAATAGTTCCCACTGGGGCATCAGTTTCCTTTCTACTCTCGCTTATGGCGCGGTTGCTGTGAGCATCCTGCCCGATTTTACCGGACCGGATGTGGAGAAACTCGTCAACCATTCCGATTCGCAGATTCTCATCGCCGGCCCTGTTGTTGCTACTAAGATCAACTTTGCCAACATGCCCAACGTGAAGGCTGTCATCGGTATGAAAGACTTCTCTATCCTCTATGCGAAGGACGATTCCTATCAGAAGGCTTTCGACAATCTTGATGTCGTTTTCGCAGAGCGCTACCCCGATGGCTATAAGCCCGAATTCGTTCATTATCAGGATGATAACCTCGACGATCTTGCCCTCATCAACTATACCTCAGGTACTACCAGCGAGCCTAAGGGCGTAATGCTCACCTATCGCTCGCTCTCGACCAACTGCACCTTCGGCCAGGAATGGATTCCCAACTCTACCTCTGACAATATTGTCTCCATGCTCCCGCTCGCACACATGTTCGGCATGATGTTCGAGTTTATCTATCAGGTAGCCGGTGGCACTCACGTTTTCTTCATCACCCGACTCACCACGCCGGTTCTCATGAAGGCGTTCCACGATTGTCAGCCTTACCTCATTCTTACCGTGCCTCTGGTGCTTGAGAAGATCTATCAGAAGAAGATCAAACCGATGGTCAATAAGCCTATCATCAAGCTGCTTTGGCACATTCCGGGAATCGGACGCCTCATCCGCAATAAAGTGCGCGATGGCCTGCTCGCTGCTTTCGGCGGCAAGCTCAACTGCCTCATCATCGGTGGTGCCGCTCTCAATGGCGAAGTGGAGAAGTGCCTCAAAGACATCAAGTTCCCCTTCCTTGTCGGCTATGGTATGACCGAATGCGGTCCGCTTATCTCCTATGTTCCTTGGCAGGAGTTCGAGGCACATAGTTGCGGACGGATCGTTGATCGTATGGAGATCAAGATTGATTCCGAAGATCCGCTTACTTCTGTTGGTGAGATCCTCGTGAAGGGCGAAGCTTGCATGACCGGTTATTACAAAAACCCCGAAGCTACCAAGGCTGCATTTACGGCTGACGGTTGGCTCCGTACAGGCGACCTCGGTTTGCTTGACCAGAAAGGCAATATCTTCATCAAGGGCCGCAACAAGAACATGATTCTCGGTCCTTCCGGCCAGAATATCTATCCCGAGGAGATCGAAGATCTCATCAATTCTATTGACGAGGTGGCAGAGTCGCTCATCGTGGATCGCAATCACAAACTTGTAGCACTCGTTTATCCTGATTTCGAGCTTTTCAAGACGCCCGAATATGCAGGTAAAGACTACCGCGCAGTTATTACCGATGCTGTCAAGGCGCTTAACAAGCAGCTCCCGATGTACAGCCAGATTTCCGATGTGGAATTCCAGCTCGTTGAGTTTGATAAGACGCCGAAGCGCAGTATCAAGCGTTTCCGCTACAATTGATCTCTCGTTTCAGAATCCGTTTCCGGGCAATTACCGAATGCCCGGTTTTGATAATAGTGTTTTAGTAGGAAAATCCCCTCGTCGTGACGACGCGGGGATTTTTTTGTTCTACGTCAATACGGAATACGGCAATAAATACAAAAAAAACATCCCCGGCCAAAAGGTCGGGGATGCTGTTTGTCTCGTTCTTAGGCTTAGCGGATCTTCACCGGCTTAGCTTCGTTGGCGAGTTCGTTGTCTACGAGGATACGTCCGCAGTATTCACACGGAATGATCTTCTTGCGCAGACGGATGTCGAGCTGGCGCTGTGCAGGAATCTTGTTGTGGCAACCGCCGCAGGCGTCGCGGTCAACGGTTACAACGGCAAGGCCGTTGCGTGCGTTCTTGCGTACACGCTTGAAAGCTGCGAGAAGGCGCTCGTCGATGCCGGCCTCAAGCTTGCTTGCGCGAAGCATGAGGGTCTCGGTCTGTTCCTTGGTCTCGAGGAGGATGTCGTTGAGCTCTGCGCGCTTCTGATTCAGATCGATGGTGCGCTCTTCGATGTCGGAGATGGTCTTAGCCTTGTCTGCCTGACGGGTCTCGAGCAGCGAGGTGAACTCCTTGATCTTCTTCTGAGCGAGCTCGATGGTCAGTTGCTGATACTCGATCTCTTTCGAGAGGTTGTCATATTCGCGGTTGTTGCGAACGTTCTCCTGCTGCTCTTTGTAGCGGCCGATATTGGCGTTTGCGTTCTCCATCTCTACGCGACGTTCGCTCAGGTGGGTTTCGCAGTTCTTGATGTCGTCTTCGATGTTGGTCAGACGGGTCTTCAGGCCTTCTACGATGTCGGCCATGTCTTTTACCTCCTGCGGAAGCTCGCCCTGGAGCACGCGGAGTTCGTCGATCTTGCTGTCGACTTGCTGAAGTTCGTAGAGCGCTTTGAGCTTCTCTTCTACGGTCAGTTCGTTCGGATCAATTTTCTTTGCCATAATATATCTGTTTTTGTTGTTTTTTCTGTTTTGATCTGTTGATCAGTAAGCCAATACGGGCGATTTGTCGCTCTCTGCCAGTATTACCTCCACTTCGTCGGTTGCCTCTATCAGCAAGGCGGCCATCACGTCTTTCGTGTGCTGTTCGCTCTCGAAATGTCCGATGTCCATCACCCCGATTTTTCCGGCATATTCCAGAAACTGATGGTGCTTCCAGTCTGCGGAGATATATACTTCGGCTCCTTGCTCGATGGCATCCTCTGCAAATTCGGCTGCGGCTCCGCCGCACATGCCTATGCGCTTCACTTTTTGCTCCATGCCCTGAGTCGGAAGCATGTAGCGGACTGCCGGCACTTCGAATACCTCTTTTACTTTTGCCAGCAGTTGCTCGAACGGGATTGCTTCTTCCAATTCACCGATCACGCCGAAACCTACGTCCTCGCTCTTGGTCGGATGCAGAATCCGGTAGTCCTTCACCCCGAGCAACTCGGCCATCCGGCCGCTCACCCCGTGCAGATAGCAGTCCATCGGTGTGTGCGACGAATAAATGCCTATGCCTTCGCGGATGCAGCGGATTACCGCCCGTCCTTGCAGCGTGTTGCTTTGAATGGTGTGGAGCGGATGGAAGAGGAGAGGGTGGTGGGAAACAATCAGTTGGCAACCTTTTCGGATGGCTTCATCTACAATAGAATCCGTCACATCAGTACACAACAGTACCGATGAGACGGACGCCTCTTTGTCACCAATCTGCAGTCCCGAATTGTCCCAATCTTCCTGATTCGACAGGGGGGCTACAGATTCGATAATATTGATAATATCTTTAAGGAGCAATATTCAAATTAAGAGTTGAAACCTGAAAGTTTTGTTTCCCGTTTGTTTCAGAAAAGCCGGCAGAGCCGGAAGGCAGCGAGGGCTTACTCGGCTGCCTCTTCCTCCTTCGGCTCAAAGCTCGTGAAGCCTGCGCCTACGAGGATGTTGTACCAGCTGATGAGCTTGCGGATATCCGAAGGATAAACGCGGTCCTGATCCCACTCCGGAAGCACTTCCGTAAACCAGGCCTGAACGGTCTTGTTGTCTGCTTTCTTGTGGTCGATTGCGCAAGCTTTGCCGTCTTCTTTCTTGTATACGGCTTCAAGTACTTTCCAGAGTTCGATATCGTCGCCGGTAGTGTACATCGATACGTCGGCCAGGCTGCTGATTTTGTCGCGAGCATAGCTCGGCATACGCTTGCCGTCGAGCAACGATTCAACAATGAGCATATTGGTTCCGCGGTTTACCAGGCGATAGAGGCCCGGTTTGCCCGTGATTGCGAGAATATTCTTGAGCATATTACGTGTAATTTATAAGATTCGGCTGCAAAGTTACGAAGAATTTTTGGCACGGCCAAATTTTTTTGTCAAAATTTGCAGATCGTACCCTTTATGGGTAAAGAATATGCAACAAAAGTTCACTTTTGATTGCTATTTTAATAAAAATTCGTGGTAAGTTAGGTGTCTATGGACATTGAAAGTTACGAAGAATTTTTGATTTTACCAAATAAATCCTCTTTTTTCTATAGAAAACCAGGAAAAACGTGCTCTCTTTTCATACTTTCCGTTTGTTCTTCTTTATGAAATCCGATCGTTTGGCTGAAAAAGTCGCGCTGTTACCCTCCATTTTGCTATCTCTATACAGCAAAAACAAAGTTTTTTTTGTTATGTCCGAAAAAAGCAGTACCTTTGTACCCGAATAGATTCCAAGTTATTTTTTTATCAAGTTATTTTATCCGACTTGTTTATGCAAAAATACTACATTCGGGATGTCTTTTCCCCGAAACTTTTTTCCTCTCTCAAGCACTATGACAAGAAGACCCTCTTGCAGGATTTCGTTGCCGGTGTCATCGTTGGTGTAGTGGCCATTCCGCTCGCCATCGCGTTCGGTATCTCCTCGGGTGTTGGCCCGGCTGAAGGCCTCATCACGGCTATCATTGCCGGCTTCCTCATCAGCTTCTTCGGTGGCTCCAAAGTGCAGATCGGTGGCCCTACCGGCGCCTTCATCGTCATCATCTATGGCATCATCCAGGAGTATGGTATTACCGGACTTACCATTGCTACCATCATGGCCGGCATCATCCTCATTTTCATGGGTTTGTGCAAGCTCGGTAATGTCATAAAATTCGTTCCTTATCCCGTTATTATCGGCTTCACGGCCGGTATTGCCGTTACGATTTTCACCACCCAGATGAACGACCTTTTCGGCCTCGGAATTACCGACGCCCCGGCCGATTTCATCCATAAGTGGATCTGCTATTTCCAGCATTGGCAGAACGTCAATTGGTGGGCATTCGGCATCGGTATTCTTTCTCTTGCCATCATCATCCTCACCCCCCGTTTGAGCAAGAAAATCCCCGGCTCGCTCGTGGCCATCATCATCATGACGTTCATCGCTTGGCTGCTCTCTTCGTTTGCCGGAGTAGATAGTATCACTACTATCTCCGACCTCTATGAGCTCCCTCACGGAATGCCGGCACCCAAGCTCCCGACCCTCGATTTGAGAGATGGTCAGACCGTTCTCAACGTCATCCAGGAGCTCTTCCCGAGCGCCTTTACCATCGCTATGTTGGGCGCTATCGAATCGCTCCTTTCGGCTATGGTGGCTGACGGTGTGATTGGCGATCAGCACAACTCCAATACTGAGCTCATCGGTCAGGGTATTGCCAACCTCGTCGTCCCGTTCTTCGGCGGTATCCCCGCTACCGGAGCCATTGCCCGCACCATGACCAATATCAACAATGGCGGACGCACCCCGGTTGCCGGTCTCGTTCATGCCGGCATCCTCATGCTTGTCCTCCTTTTCCTCGGCCGTCTTGTCGGAATGATCCCGATGGCTTGCCTCGCTGGCGTCCTCATCATGGTCAGCTACAACATGTCCGGCTGGCGTACGTTCCTCTGGCTTGCCAAGAACCCGAAGTCTGACTTCCTGGTTATGATCGTCACCTTCATTCTCACCGTCATCTTCAACCTTACCGTGGCTATCGAGGTGGGTCTCATTCTCGCAATCGGCCTCTTCCTCAAGCGTACCAACGAAGCCACAGTCATCCGTTCTTTCTCCGGTGAGCTCGATCCTACTTCCCACAACGATGTCCGCCTCCACGGTCAGGATCTCGAGAAGCTTCACATCCCCGCTCACACTGAGGTGTACGAGATCGATGGTCCCTATTTCTTCGGTATTGCCAATAAGTTCGATGAAATCAGCCGTCGCATCGGCAAGGACGACCAGAAGGTCCGCATCATCCGTATGCGTAAGGTTTCCTTCATCGATTCTACCGGTATACACAACCTCGAGCAGCTCTATCTCCGCTCCAAGTCCTGTGGTATTCAGCTCGTTCTTTCGGGTGTCAACAGCCACGTCTTCGCGGCTCTCCAGAAGGCCGGATTCGTCAAGATGATCGGTCGTGAGAACATCCGTGACCACATCAATGGCGCACTCTCCCGTGCCGGCGAGATCGTTGGCGAAGAAATACCTGCTAAATAATCATTTGCATCCTCTTTCGCGATGCAATTCCGAAAAAGGCTGCTCTCCGGCGGCCTTTTTTTGACAAATATTTTGTCATTCCAAAAATTTGTGCTAATTTTGCACCCTGTATGCTCCCGAAGTCAAATGTAAATATCCGCAATAAGCGCGCCTCGTTCGATTACGAGATTCTCGACCGTCTCACGGCCGGGATTGTCCTCTATGGCACGGAAATCAAGTCCATTCGCGACAGCAAGGCCTCGCTTACCGATACCTACTGCATCTTTCAGGGAGGCGAATTGTGGGTCAAACAGATGCATATCGCCACCTATCAGTTCGGCTCATACATGAATCACGAAGTCCGTCGCGACCGGAAGCTCCTGCTCAACCGTCGCGAGCTCCGCAAGCTCCAGAATGCGGTCAAAGATACCGGCAAAACCATTATCCCGCTCAACCTTTTCATCAATGAAAAAGGCCTGGCAAAGCTCGAAATAGCGCTCTGTCAGGGCAAGCACGACTACGACAAGCGTCAGTCCATCCGCGAGCGCGAGGACAAGCGTGAGCTTGATCGCCTCATGCGTCGTTGATAATCGTTTTGTCCATCTTTTGCCGAGTAGACCTTGAGTAGAAGTAGAGTGGACTTCCATGCGACTTTGATGCGACTTTGATGCGACTTTTGTCCATCTTCTGAACAACCGCTTTCTGCCCCTTTTTGCATAATCAAAAAATCCAAAAAATATGTCTAAAGCATTACTCATGATCCTCGATGGTTGGGGCCTCGGTTCCGAGACGCCCGCAAATGCCATCTACAGCACCCCGACTCCCAACTGGGACGCCCTCCTCAAAAACTATCCTCACTCCTCCCTCCAGGCCAGCGGTGAAAACGTAGGTCTTCCCGACGGCCAGATGGGCAACTCAGAGGTTGGTCACCTCAACATCGGCGCAGGTCGCGTCGTTTATCAGGACCTTGTCAAGATCAACATCGCCATCCGCGACAATTCCATCCTCCAGAACCCCGAAATCGTAGCCGCTTACACCAAGGCTAAGGAAACGGGCAAGAAGCTTCACATCATGGGCCTCACCTCCACCGGTGGCGTTCACTCTTCCCTCGATCACCTCTTCAAGCTCGTTGACATCGCTCGCGAGTACGGCGTGGCAGAACGCACCTTCGTGCATTGCTTCATGGACGGCCGCGATACCGATCCCCGCTCCGGCGTTACCTACATCGAAGCGCTCCAGAAAGAATGCGACCGCACCGGCGCACACATCGGCTCTATCATCGGCCGCTTCTACGCAATGGACCGCGATAAGCGTTGGGAACGTGTCAAAGTGGCTTATGATCAGCTCGTTAACGGCGAAGGCCGCAAGGAAGCCGATATGGTAGCTGCCGTTGAAGGCTGCTATGCGCGTCACACCGAGGAGCACAAAGATACCGACGAATTCATGGAGCCGCTCGTAAATGCCAACTGCGACAGCCGCATCGAGGAAGGCGACGTTGTCATCTTCTTCAACTATCGCAACGACCGCGCTAAGGAGATCACCATCGCGCTCACTCAGCAGGATATGCCGGAGCACGGTATGCACACCATCCCGGGCCTCCACTACTGCTGCATGACCCCCTACGATTCCAGCTTCACCGGCCTTCACATCCTCTTCCCGAAAGAGAACGTTGAGAACACCCTCGGCGAAATCGTCAGCAACCTCGGCAAGAAGCAGCTCCGTATTGCTGAAACTGAGAAATTCGCTCACGTCACCTTCTTCTTCAATGGCGGTCGCGAGGCAGAGTATCCGGGCGAGGAGCGTATCCTTATCCCGTCGCCGAAAGTGCCTACCTACGATCTCAAGCCGGAAATGTCCGCTCCTGAGGTAACCGAGGCACTCGTTGAGGCTATCAACACTGAGAAGTTCGACTATATCACCCTCAACTTCGCTAATGGCGATATGATCGGTCACACCGGCGTTTATCCCGCTATCCAGACTGCCGTTCGTTGCATCGACGAATGCTCGCAGAAGGTTATCGATGCCGCTCTCGCTCATGGCTATGAGGTAATCATCATTGCCGATCACGGTAATGCCGACAATGCCATCAATCCTGACGGTACTCCCAACACGGCTCACTCGCTCAACCCGGTTCCGTTCGTTTATATCTCCAACGATCACAAGAACGCCAAGTGCCTCGACGGTCGTCTGGCCGACGTGGCTCCTTCGCTCTGCCACATCATGGGTATCGAGCAGCCCGCTGAGATGACTGGCCGTTGCCTCATCGAAGACTAAACAGTTGTTCTCCTACCGTCTATTCCTCGGAATAGGTGAAATAGAATCCGCCGCTAAGCATTTCGCTTGGCGGCGGATTTCTTTAGTGCATTTGAAACCTTAAACCGAGACCTCGTAATACTTCTCCTCGAGAACCTTTTAAACGCTCTCCTCCCCTTTGGGGAGGCAGGGAGAGGTCTTTACTCCCTCTGGGTGTTGTAGGTGTGCATGCTGTATTGGGCCGATGGCAGGTAGTTGACACCATACCATGTTACCTGAATTGCGGCAAATGTGATGAGAATCACGAAGAACGTGTGCCTGCGCTTGGATTTTTCCCCCGGCAAATGCGAGCCTACCACTGTAACCAGCCATGTCACGGCAGCCCAACATTCCTTCGGATCCCAGGTCCAGTAGTCGCCCCATGCATCTTTGGCCCATACCGCCCCGCAAAGCATGCCGATCAGCAATAGTGCCGAGGTTGTGACGAGGAGCTTGGATGCAACTGCTGAACTGCCGGCCAAAAAACTGTTCCCCGTTTTTTTGTGGAACAGTCCGACAACGCTCAGAACGAGGGCAATAGCCAGCAGAGAATAAGCCACCATATAAATGAGCACGTGCGGGAAGAACCACAAGCTGCGGAGTGCCGGAACGAGTGTCCCGAGCTCGATACGTGCCAACGAGGCGGCTGTAAAGATTGCTGTAAAGACAATCGTGGCGGGAATTACTTTCCAGCTGTGCCATGCGCGACGAACCTGCAAGAATGCGCCAATAACCATCAACGCAAATCCCGCATATACCATCGGCAACCACGGATCACGAACCAACTGCAGCACCACGAAATCCTCTTGCGCATGATCGTAGTCGAACTGGTAAATCCACCAGCCGTCCACCTTGGCAGGATGGTTGACACGGGTGGTCATCTCCTTTCCGTCTATCAGCAGACTACTGGTATATTGTTTCGGACTTCTTCCGTTGTCATAGTAGTCAATCCTGAACTCCTTCAGCTGGATTGCAAACGGCAGCACCACGCTTTTACCGTTGTCTTCATATGCCACGCGCTCTGAAGCATGCCGGTCCACTACCATCTTCACATCCTCTCGCACTACTGCTCCTTGCATGCTGCCAAGGAGTACAAAGCATAAGCCGAAATGGCTGATGGCGCCTGTCCATCGACGGCTCTTCATTTCGTAAAGGCCGGCAATGCCCATCAGCAATGCAGCCAGCATCACTACGGAAACAAATGGCCAACTGTGATAGATATGAACGGCCCACGTACCTTCTGCGATGAGCATCAGGATGAGCAGGAGCATCACGACAGCTCCCGCCCATCGTAGTATGTTTATGAGCTTAGATTGCATTAATGAAGGCTACTAATGCGTCGCGGTCTTCCTTGACGAGTTTATAGAAATTCTTAACGGACTGTAGCGCGTCGGATTCCTCGGAATAGCCATGCCACATGATTGCTTCTATCACGTTGCGCGCACGGGTGTCGTGCATGCGCGCTTCATACTGGTCGCCCGTCACTTTCTTGTGCAAGCCGCGTCCCCAGAGCGGTGTGGTGCGGCACCAACCCGTGCGGATATCCTTCTCCATGCAGAGTTTGTGCTGCACGAAATCGGTATACGGCCAGATGAGCTGATTCTGATAGCGCGGGAGCTTGCCGTCGCCTTCGCGGAAGAAACCTGCGGGATCGTGTACGGGATCCTGACCTGTGGTCCACGACGGACGGTGGCATTCTGCGCAACCGATCTGTGTGAAAAGTTCGCGCCCGCGCTTCACATTCTCGTCATGCACATTCCGTACTGCCGGCACTGCCATACCGCGGTGCCAAACCATGAAGTCTTCATATTCTTGGTCGGTCATTTCTGCCGGCAGATTCTTATCCGTGAGGTAGGCATAGATATCCTGTTCCGCATTGCCGGTTTTAAAACGTGCATAATCGGAATTGGCGCTGATCAGTCGGTCGATGTAGTTGTCCCAACCCGCCTGCACATCCGGGTCTTTGGATGCAATCTCTGCATAGTATTTGCCGGAGAGATCGAGATAATGGGCTGTGCGGTCGGAGCGTGTGACATTGGTGATGTTCCAGATGGCATTGGCGCCGGCTGCATCTTGCAGAGGACCACGCGACATGGCGTAGGTGTAGCGGCGGACATACTCTTTGCCATCGCTGTTGACGGCTGTGGATTTGTATTTGCCGCCGGGCTGCCATTCGCCATTTTCAAACCATGCCGATTTCCAATGCTTCAGGTAACCCTTGTTGTAGGCTTGCTCTTCGCGGGCCCACTGTGCCGTGATGGAATCGTCAGGAATAGCATCAGTCAGACCGGTGCCGTAGATACCGATGGTGTTCTCCAGACGCACCTCATAGTTGTCGATGCCCTTTGCTCCGGCAGCTAAGAGTTGCTCGTAGCCGTATATGGCGCTTGTGGGCATGTTTACTACAGGATAACGGAGTTCGAATGGTTCGCCGTCGGGGAAGGCCATTACGTTGCCCGATGCTGCGCAGGTGGAGACTGTCAGCCAATCTACCGTGATCTGCTGCTCATCAAGCGGCGCTTTGAACGGCGCTACGGCATGCAGCTGAGGCATACCTGCTACCCAGGGCACATACGCTTCATCTGCTTTGTCAAAGACAACGAGCAGCGTGCCGTTGCCTACATAGTCGGTCTGATAGGTGCCCTGTTCCACCGATTTGCCATGACCGTAGCCGGGGTGGCAATGGAGGCAAGAGGAACGAACGTATACCGGGCCGAGGCCGGAACGTGTACCCGTTGCTCCTGAGTTGAATTTCTTCTCGAAGAGGGCTTCGCCGTTCATGAACTGCGCGTGTTTGCCGCCGTCTGCTACCGGAACTGTGGGCTGTTCGTAGGCCAGCGACGAAGTGACAGTAGTAGTGCCTTCTTTGCCGCCTGCATAATACCAATTGGGCAGCAAATCTGCCTCTTCTCCCGAGTTCTTCTCCGGGTTACACCCAGCTAGCACAATGCCTGCGACTGCAAAAATATAAAGTTATTTCTTTTATAGAGATATTTATTT
>JAGHUE010000059.1 GCA_018064985.1 Candidatus Colicola faecequi
GTAGAGAGCCTCAAGAAGCTCGTTGAGCTCTTCAAGGCTGCTATCAAGGAGCAGACCGGTCACGACTTCCCGACCGACCCGCAGGAGCAGCTCTGGGGCGCCATCTGCGCAGTATTCCGCAGCTGGATGAACGAGCGTGCTATTCTCTATCGTAAGATGGAGGGTATTCCTGACGAATGGGGTACCGCAGTATCCGTAATGGCAATGGTATTCGGCAACATGGGCGAAACCTCCGCTACCGGCGTTTGCTTCTCCCGCGACGCAGGCAACGGCGAGAACCTCTTCAACGGTGAGTACCTGATCAACGCTCAGGGCGAAGACGTAGTAGCAGGTATCCGCACCCCGCAGCAGATCACCAAGATCGGTTCGCAGCGTTGGGCAGAGCGCGCAGGCATCTCCGAAGAGGAGCGCGTAGCTAAGTATCCGTCTATGGAAGAGGCTATGCCTGAGCTCTACAAGCAGCTCGACGAACTCCAGACCAAGCTCGAGAACCACTACCACGATATGCAGGATATGGAGTTCACCGTACAGGAAGGTAAGCTCTGGTTCCTCCAGACCCGTAACGGTAAGCGTACCGGTACCGCAATGGTTAAGATCGCTATGGACCTCCTCCGCGAGGGTCTCATCGACGAGAAGACCGCTATCCTCCGTTGCGAACCGCAGAAGCTCGATGAGCTCCTCCACCCGGTATTCGACAAGGAAGCGCTGAAGAAGGCTAAGGTTATGACCCAGGGTCTGCCCGCTTCTCCGGGCGCAGCTTGCGGCCAGATCGTATTCCACGCTGACGACGCTCAGGAATGGCATGCAAACGGCCACAAGGTTGTAATGGTACGCATCGAGACCTCTCCGGAAGACCTCGCAGGTATGGCTTCTGCAGAAGGTATCCTCACCGCTCGCGGCGGTATGACCTCTCACGCAGCTGTTGTAGCTCGCGGTATGGGCAAGTGCTGCGTTTCGGGTGCAGGCGCAATCAACGTAAACTACAAGGCTAAGACCGTAGAAATCGAAGGCAAAGTATACAAGGAAGGCGACTTCATCTCTCTGAACGGTACTACCGGTCAGGTATACGATGGCGAAATCGCAACGAAGGCAGCTGAGCTCAGCGGCGACTTCAAGGCCCTCATGGACCTCTGCGACAAGTACACCAAGATGCAGGTTCGCACCAACGCCGACACCCCGCACGACGCACAGGTTGCCCGCAACTTCGGCGCTAAGGGTATCGGTCTTACCCGTACGGAGCACATGTTCTTCGAAGACAAGAAGATCGTAGCAATGCGTGAGATGATCCTCGCTACCAGCGCTGAAGGTCGTGAGAAGGCGCTCGCTAAGCTCCTCCCCTACCAGAAGGCTGACTTCAAGGGTATCCTCGAAGCTATGGACGGCTGCCCGGTTAACATCCGTCTGCTCGATCCTCCTTTGCACGAGTTCGTACCGCATGATCTCGCTGGCCAGCAGGTTATGGCAGAAGAGATGGGCGTTTCCGTTGAGGAAATCCAGAAGCGCGTACAGTCGCTCGCTGAGAACAACCCGATGCTCGGTCACCGTGGTTGCCGTCTGGGTATCACCTTCCCGGAAATCACCGCTATGCAGACCCGCGCTATCCTTTCTGCAGCTTGCGAGCTGAAGAAGGAAGGCAAGCACCCGATGCCGGAAATCATGGTTCCGCTGATCGGTATCCTCTACGAGCTCAAGCAGCAGAAGGCTATCATCAAGAAGGTAGCTGCTGAGGTATTCGCAGAGTATGGCGTTGAGGTAGAATTCGAGATCGGTACTATGATCGAGATCCCGCGTGCAGCTCTTACCGCTGACCGCATCGCTACTGAAGCTGAGTACTTCTCCTTCGGTACGAACGACCTTACCCAGATGACCTTCGGCTACAGCCGCGACGATATCGCTTCGTTCCTCCCGGCTTACCTCGAGAAGAAGATCTTGAAGGTAGACCCGTTCCAGGTACTCGACCAGAACGGCGTTGGCCAGCTCATCCAGATGGCAGTAGAAAAGGGCCGTGGCGTTCGCCCGGGCATGCGCTGCGGTATCTGCGGCGAGCACGGTGGTGAACCGTCGTCGGTTAAGTTCTGCGCTAAGGTAGGCATGAACTACGCTTCTTGCTCGCCGTTCCGCGTTCCTATCGCACGTCTGGCTGCTGCTCAGGCTGCTGTTGAGGAGTAATAGCATCCATTCGCTTCCCGACCTTTCCCCTCACCGGGGAAGGTCCGGAAACGGCAGAAATACGTTCAGGGCTGTGGCAGCATTTGGCCTGCTGCAGCCCTGTATTTCCTTCTTTATATCAAGTCCAACCAACAGACTTATAGCACCTTAGCTCATGTATACTTCGCAAAACAAACTATGCGACCTGATCAAAAGCGAGCATCAGGCCCTCGAGATAATCAGCCGTTTCGGACTTCCCCTCGGTACGCAGGAGAAGACCATCGAGGAGGTATGCGAAGAACACGGCATCCATACCTTTACTTTCCTCACCGTAATCAATTACAAAATCGGCCAGACAACCGATATTCCATACGAACGTCTGTCGCTTCAGACGCTCGTCGACTACCTTAGAAACGCCCACTCCTATTTCTTCGATTTCTCGCTTCCGATGCTTCGCAAGAAGCTGATAGAAGCCATCAACCTCGGTTCGTCGGAGTCGAAGATCCCCATGCTCATCATCCGTTTTTTCGATGAATACGTGAGCGAGATATCAACCCATATGGAGCATGAAAACCGACAGATGTTTCCGCTCGTAGAAGCTATTCTGCGTGGCGAAAAATCAGAGCTGTCGATCGACATGTTTGCGCACCAGCATCGTGCCGTAGACGATCAGCACATTGCCAACAAGCTTTCGGAGCTGAAAGACCTGATCATCAAGTACTACCCGGGCAGCGGACAGAACAATCTGCTCAACTCGGCCCTTCACGACATTTTCACGATGGAGGAAGATCTTTCCACCCATTGCGCTATTGAAGACGACATTCTGGTTCCGGCTGTTCGCCTGATAGAAAAGCGTCCGATGCGCCAGGGTGCCAAGCAAGAAAACGCAGGAGAACCGCTGTCAGAACGAGAGAAAGACGTGCTGGTAGAAGTAGTAAAAGGATTGAGCAACAAGGAGATAGCAGATGTACTCTGCATCTCTACCCATACGGTAATCACCCACAGAAAGAACATCTCCCGCAAACTCAATATCCACTCCCCTGCCGGCTTGACCATTTACGCTATCGTCAACAAGCTGGTAGATATCAGTTCGCTCAGTTGAGATGAGCTGCATACAATAGTCCCGATTAGAAACTGACGTTTTGCAAGAAAGCATACAAACATATATCCGAGTGCATCGGCTGCTGGAAGCAGGCGACAAAGTGCTGGTCGGACTGAGCGGCGGGGCCGACTCGGTGGTACTCCTATATGTACTTCGCGCGTGCGGGTACGCGTGCGAAGCGTGCCATTGCAATTTCCACTTGCGGGGTGAGGAATCCAACCGCGATGAGCAATTCGTGCGCAATCTGTGTGCGAAGTGGAATATCCCATTGTACACGAGAGACTTCGCTACCGAAGACTATGCGCAGCAGCAGGGCATCTCCATTGAGATGGCAGCACGCGATTTGCGTTATGCATGGTTCGAAGAGCTGCGTCAGGAGCTCGGTTGCAAGGCTATTGCCGTAGCCCATCATCAGAACGATCAGGCAGAGACATTGCTGCTCAACCTGAGCCGCGGAACAGGCTTACGCGGATTGGGCGGAATGCGACCGAAAAACGGTTCCGTCATTCGACCGCTGCTTTGCGTAACACGCTCCGAGATAGAGCATTACTGCCAAGAGAACAACCTTGATTTCATTACGGACAGCACCAATGCAGATACCTCCATCAAGCGGAATGCATATCGCGCCATTCTGCAATCTGCTCCGGAGACCGACATCCGCCACTATGCACAGGCAGCCGAACGGATGCAGGCATATCAGTCGCTCCTGCAGTCATTGCTGCTCGGTACGGAGATAGAAGACGAAGCGCAACTCACGTTGCTCTACGAGCTGCTGCAACCATATGGGTTCAATGCTTCGCAGGCAGAAAATATTCTGGCAGCACTCCCTTCTTCCGGCAAGCGGTTTGACGCCCCGGATTTCACGGCTGCCATCGATCACGGACAGCTGTCAATAGTCAGCCGAAAGAAGCAGGAAGAGCGAGTTCCTACCCTGCTGCGGGCCGTTCGTCCTCGCCTGGCGAGAGAACACTTTCCAGCGGCCACCGACGATTGGGCGCTCGTGGATGCCGATAAGCTGAAAGAGCCGCTCACGCTCCGTCATTGGAGGAATGGTGACATTTTTTGTCCTATATCAAACGGACCAAGAATTACAAAAAAACTGCAGGACTTTTTCTGCGACCGGAAGCTCTCTCTGGCAGAGAAAGAAGCCACATGGATACTGTGCTCGGCCGACGAAATCGTTTGGATCGTAGGACAACGACTCGACGACCGCTTCAAGGTGACCGACAAGACCACTCGCATTGCGGAACTGCAGATAGAAATACAATAAAAATCGGCCGGATGGTCGATTTTTTTGTATATATCATTTTTTTTTGTTAACTTTGCAACGCAAAGTTGAACGAATAGCACACATGACCCGGCATTTCGGCATAATCGGTTTTCCGCTGGAGCATTCATTCTCCGCAGAGCTCTTCACGAAGAAATTCGCAGAAGAGAATATCGATGCAGTATATTCGCTCTATCCCATAGAAGATATCCGCGAACTGAAGGCCCTCTGCGAACGGGTGAACTTAAGCGGACTGAACGTGACGATGCCCTACAAGCAAACTGTCATTCCCCTGCTCGACGAGCTTGGTCCAACGGCAGAAGCTACAGGGGCGGTCAACGTAATCGCTTTCAAAGACGGGCGGATGATCGGTCACAACACCGATGCTGCCGGATTTATCCGCTCTATCCGGCCGCTTCTGAAGCCCTCCGACAAACGTGCTTTGGTGCTGGGAACGGGAGGCGCATCGAAAGCCGTTTGCTACGGGCTGCGCATGTTGGGCATCGAACCTACCCCTGTGAGCCGTTTCTCCGAGCGCGGCATTACCTACGGTCAGCTTTCCGAAGAAATGATGCAGCAGCACAGCGTAGTAATAAACGCTACACCTCTCGGCATGCACCCGCTTATCGGGCGGAAACCGGCTATCCCCTACGAGTGGCTCACAGCCGGGCATCTGCTCTTCGACGTTATCTACAACCCCGCAGTTACCCCCTTCCTGGAAGAAGGACTGCATCGCGGATGCCGCACCAGAAACGGCTTCGAGATGCTTATCGGCCAGGCTGAAGAAGCTTGGAATATCTGGAAATAAACAAGCAAAACATTACGAACATGAAACATATCGCATCAGTTGCGCTCTTCGCAGCGCTCATCCTCGGATTTTCCGCAGCTCCGGCTCATGCACAAGTTGGCCCGTCAGAGGCTGCCATCGTTTACTACATGCCCCATACCGACATCGTGGTTGATCTGGAATACGACGAGGTAACACTCAAGCAAGGTCCGTTTTATCAGTATTCGGAGCGCTATCTCGCTACCAAGAACATCGTGATGGAAGACGGCGTACGCTACGTCCTCAAATCCGTCACGCTCCGCACCCGTACCACGGCAGATAAGGAGCGCGCTTACAGCTTCGTACCTGCTGCCGGAAAGAAAGTGGTGCTCAACCAGAAGGGTTTGCTCTGCGGAATCGGTATCGACGAACCACAAGCAGAGAAACCGGCAAAGGAAAGCGCCAAGAAACCGGCTGCAAAAATCATAGAAAACGAGTTTGCCGGTTTGCTTGAAGAGCAGATCCTCGCATCAAGCGTCAGCAAAATGGCAGAAGGAACCGCCAAGCAGATTTACCACATCCGTGAGGCTCGACTGAACTGGCTCTGCGGAGAAGTGGAGAACATGCCGGCCGACGGCAAATCGCTCGAGATGATTCTCGCGCAACTCGACCGCCAGGAGAAGCAGCTCACCAGCCTCTTCCTCGGCAAAGAAACGCACAAGACCCTGCACAAGCGCGTGGTACTGGAAGCGAAGGACTACAACGACGAAGTAGTAGTGCGCTTCTCGGAAATCAGCGGTCCGGTAGAGGCCGATGACCTCAGCGGCGAACCCATTTATCTTACCGCCACCTGCAGCCGTCAGCAATATGAAGGCGACAAGAAAAGCGCTACCGCATCGCAGCTTTATTACAACCTGCCGGGCACTATCGACTGCACGCTTTCCGACGGCGAGAAAACCATTCAGGAGAAGACCATTCAGGTCGGGCAATTCGGTATCAGCGTAGCGCTGCCCGCACAGACCGCCAAATCAGCAAAAAAAATCTGCCTCGATCCGAATACGGGTGCTCTGATTTCTGTAGAATAAATGAAACGACTTTTCATCATACTCTTTCTGGCCATCGGCAGCTTGCTCTCCCAAGCAGGAGCGCAGGAGCTTCGCTGCACCGTGTCGGTCAACCACGACCAGGTGCCAAGCGCCAATGTGCAGAATTTCAACAGCTTGCAGCAGCTCGTCACCGAGTTTCTGAATACCACGAAGTGGACCAACCTCACTTTTGCCGAGCAGGAACGCATTGAATGCAGCCTGCTCATCACCTGCAAATCGGTGAGCGAATCCAACCTCTATCTCTGCGAAGCCACCCTGCAGTCGCACCGACCGATTTACAACACCGGTTACCAGAGTCCGCTAATCAATCTCAAAGACAACAATTTCAATTTCATTTGGAACGGCGAGCCGCTTTATTTCCAGATGAACCAGTTTCAGAGCAATCTGGCAAGCATGCTCGCTTTCTACGCCTATCTGCTGCTCGGCTACGATGCCGATTCGTATCAGCGCCTTGGCGGCACCCCCTATTTCCAGGTGTGCGAGAACATCGTTACCCAAGGCCAGACCGCCTCAATGGATGCGCAGGAACAAACCGGTTGGCAAGCATTCGAAAGCAAGCCCAACCGCTATCTTCTTACGAACAACCTCATGGATGAGGCGTTCAAACCGCTCCGTCAGTTCTATTACGACTATCACCGTCTCGGTATGGATGAGATGTCAGCCAACGTCGACAACAGCCGAGCCCGCATTGCAGGCGCAATCCCGTGCTTGCGTGAAGCACGCAGAGCCCGCTTTACGGCATACGTAGTAAATCTCTTTCTCGACGCAAAAGCCGATGAACTCGTAAACATATTCAGCAAAGGAACAGAGCAGGAGAAAGACGATATCTATCAGTTGCTTACGGAGGTCGACCCTACCCGCTCGAACCAATACGACCACATCAAAGACTAATCGCTCATGCTACGCCACTTACGCATACATAACTACGCACTCATCACCGAGCTCGACATCGATCTCTCCGACGGACTGAGTGTGCTCACGGGTGAAACGGGTGCCGGCAAATCCATTATCCTCGGCGCCCTGTCGCTTCTTATGGGAGCACGAGCCGATGCAAAAGCCATCACGGAAGGCGAGCAGAAGTGTGTGATAGAAGGCGAATTCTGCCTGGAGGGCTACGGATTGGAGCCTTTCTTTGATGAAGAGGAGCTCGATTATCAGCCTGTCTGCACCATCCGCAGAGAACTCACGAGCGCAGGCAAATCGCGTTCGTTCGTAAACGATACACCCGTAACGCTTGCGCAACTCAAGCCGCTGGCCGCTCGCCTGATCGACATCCATTCTCAGCATCAGAATCTGCTGTTGAGCGATGAGAATTTCTGCCTGCAGATAGTCGACTCTCTTGCACAAAACAGCGCAGAGCGAGCCGCGTATACCGAATGTTATGACAATTATTGTCGCATTTCGTCTGCCTTGCGTAATTTGCGTAAGGAAGCCGAAGAGGCGCAGAAAAATGCAGACTATATCAGCTTTCAGTATACCAAGTTGGCCGAAGCCAATCTTCAGGAAGGCGAACTGGAGGAGCTGGAAGCGGAACAAGGTATTCTGGCCAATGCAGAAACCATTCAGGAGGGCTATGCGACTGCTTCTGCAGCCCTGCGAGGTGAAGACGGCCAAGGAGCCGTTTTCGCCATCAAAGAAGCCATGCGGAGCTTGCGCAATATCGAGGAATTTCTGCCCGCGGAAGAAGAGCTCCTGGAGCGCCTCGACTCTGCCTGCATCGACCTTCAGGATATAGCGGACACGGCAGAGCGCATGCTCGGCAATACAGAAGCCGATCCGGCAAGGCTGGCCGCTGTAGAGGAACGCATCAGCGACCTCACGTCCCTACTCCACAAGTTCGGCCGCGAGACGGTAGAAGAGCTTATTGCTTTGCGCGAAGAGCTCTCTGCTATGCTCGAGAAGAACAACTCCTTCGAGTTTGAAATATCCCGCCTGGAGAAAGAAGAGAAAGCGGCACACAAGCAGCTCGAAGCTGCGTCGAAAAAGCTCACGGAAAGCCGCAAAAAGGTAGCTCCACTGCTGAAAAAGTCGCTTGAAGACCGCTTGAGCCGCCTTGGAATAAAGCACGCAGCTATCGAACTGAACATCAGTGAATTGACAAATTACGAAGCACAAGGCAAAGATCTGGCAACTATTCTATTCGCAGCCAACAAGAACCAAACACTCCGCTCTGTAAGCGAGATTGCTTCGGGCGGTGAGATGGCTCGACTGATGCTCTCCATCAAAGCGCTTATTGCCGATACGCAAGGACTCCCAACCATCATTTTCGATGAGGTTGACACGGGTGTGAGCGGAGAAGTGGCCGACGAGATGGGCACTATCATGCAGGAGATGGCACATGGCCGCCAGATCATAGCCATCACCCACTTACCGCAGATCGCGTGCAAGGGCGCGCATCATTACAAGGTATATAAGCAGGATACCGACGTACGGACCGAGACCCACATCCGTTGCCTGAGCAGCGAGGAGCGCATCCAGGAGATAGCCATGCTGCTCAGCGGCAGCACCATCACCCCGGAAGCCCTCAGCAACGCCAAGCAGCTTCTCGGTATCTGAGCAGAAAAGTATGCATTAGCACAACCAACTAAATTATGAGCAACCAACAGGAATTTGATAGGGCATATTTCGTTTCGTTCTGTATTGAGCAATACAAACATCATGCGGGCATCTCCGGCGAGGAGGCTGCTGAACGCTTGTTCAGTACAGGCATTGCGGAGTATCTCTATGATAATTTTGAAGTGCTCCATACGCAAAGCAGCCAGTGGCTAATGGAAGAAATAGAAGAACGGCTCAAAGCTTATTGAACATGAAAATCATCTTACTTTTGTAGAGGCTAAAGAACTCAAATTGTAATCATTATGGATCTGAATATCACTCAAGAAAACTTGTATCTGCTTCTCCCCGGCAAGATGACGGCTCTTGCTCAATTCTATGCAGAGGATCATGGTTGCAGTATTTTGGAAGCTCTCAGAAAGATGTATTCCACTTCGCTCTACAAGGATATGGCAACCGAGTCAACCAAGCTCTGGCATTTCGGTGTAACCGATTTATATAGAGACATTTAAAACCGAGCGCTTGCAGGAGCGATATCCGGCAGACATATTGAAATAACGCGCTGAGCCATACGGCAAATTTGCGTTTAATACAAATCCATCCCTTTGTAATGAAGGGATGGATTTGTTTATGCCCATGTAAGTAGTGCCCGGGAAAGGACTATCTATTATGTAGCGGCATCCGATCGCCGGTCTACATATTTAGTTTCTCTCGGTGTGATGTTTGAAAAAAAAGGACTTTTTCTTGCAAATATCATTTTTTATTGTACCTTTCTTTCATCCACTTCGCTCCTGACAATCTGCTCCCGCTGGTCGGCTGTACATTCCCCATTCGAGGAACAGCGGTACTCGAATTTTTATTAAATTATTGCAAATATATTTGCATACTCCAAAAATTCTTTGTACCTTTGCCTCGCAAAGGTTTCGCAACACCAGCGAATCCCTTGCAGACATATTGATAAGGCGTTAATACGCTTTGATCTTGGCTTATGTGAACCTAGGAAATTCATTTAGTGATCCAAGACGAAGCAACTATACGTCTGCATTGATTGTATAACTATACGTACGTGTGTCCCACTGGGATGCACTGTGCTGGTATATAATCGGCAGGCTTGAGTTGCTCGTTTCCGATCACAACGGCAACTCCTAGGGCCGACATAAGCAGGACGAGTAATT
>JAGHUE010000048.1 GCA_018064985.1 Candidatus Colicola faecequi
GCTGTTGCTGTTGCTGATCCTGTTGCTGTTGTTGCTGTTGTTGCTGCTGCTGATCGTCCTGATCCTGCTGCTGTTGCTGTTGTTGCTGCTGGAGCATCTGCATCGCTTTCACGAGGTTGTAGCGCGTCTCATCGTCTTTCGGATTGGCCATGAGGCTCTGCTTGTAGGCTTCTACGGCTTTGCCGTAGTCCTGCTGCGCATAGAACGAGTTGCCGATGTTGTGATAGGCCTGTGCGAGTTTTTTCTTGTCGGAGTCGGAGAGCTTGCCGTCTTTGCCCGGCTTGAGCTGCTGTGCTGCCCGTTGCCATTCGCCTGCGGCTTCGGGGTATTTCTCCTGGCGGAAAAGCGCATCGCCCAGGTTGAAGTGGGCTTCGAACGATCCCGGATTCTGCTCCAGACCCTTTCTGTACTGCACTTCGGCTTCGGCATATTTCTCCTTATTGTATTCCTTGTTGCCCTTGCGCACGTTCGACGACTCTTTCTGCGCCATTGCAGGAAGGGAGAGCAGGGCCATGAGGGCTATGTATACGATCTTTTTCATGCTGTTATTTCTCGCCGAAAAGGTTGAATTTGGTCAGTGATTTGTTTTTGCGGCTGAAGATGAAGAACTCGGCTGCGAGGATGAGCAGCGCCAGCAGTACAAACGACTGATACTGTTCGTTGTAGTCGGTGAAGATCTTCGTTTCGATCTCCTGCTTGCCCAGCTTGTCGAGCTCTTTCTGGAGGGCGCGCGAAGCGGTGTTGGAGTTGTCGGCGCGAACGTACATACCGTTGCCGGCTGCGGCTATTTCGCGGCACATATCTTCGCTCAGACGACTTACCACCACCTGGCCCGATTTATCTTTCTTGAAGCTGCCTCGTCCGTCGGGGATGGGGCTGCCTTCGGGTTTGCCGATACCTACCACGTATACGTGCATTCCTTTCTCTTTGGCTGCCTGTGCAGCGGCTTTGGCATCGTCTTCGTGGTTCTCGCCGTCGGTGATGAGGATGATGGCGCGGCTCTTATCCGAGTCTTCCGCACCGAAACTCGTGGCGCAGGTGTTGATAGCTTTGCCGATGGCCGTTCCCTGTGCGGGAATGAGGTCGGGCGTGATCGACTGCAGGTACATCTTGGCGCTTACGTAGTCGCAGGTGATAGGGATCTGGGTGAAAGCGTCGCCGGCAAAGACCACGAGGCCCATCTTGTCGTCTACCATCTGATCCACCATCTTCGAGAGCATCTGCTTGGCGCGCTCCAATCGGTTGGGAGCCACGTCTTCAGCCATCATCGAGTTGGATATATCGAGCGCCACCATCACCTCGATGCCCTGGCGCTTCACGGTCTGTTCCTTCGTGCCGTACTGCGGACGGGCGAGGGCGATGATCAGCAGGCTGAGGGCAACGAGCTGCAGCGCGAATTTCACGTGCGGACGCACTTTCGAGGCATTCGGCATCAGTTCGGCCAGCAGTTCAGGGTCGCCGAACTGCTCCAGCTGACGGCGTTTGCGACGCGTGATCCAGATATGTACTCCTATCAGCACCGGAATGGCCAGCAGGAGCCACAAAAATTCTATATGTGCAAAACGGAACATTGTTCTTCTAAATGTATGAATGTATTATGTATGATGTATTTTTACTGCGCGGAGAAACTAGCTCCCCTTGCCCTTTTAGGGGGAAAGGGGCTTTTTCCTTTAATTTGTCAGCGTTCGCAATACCACGAAGCGGAGCACTACTTCCAGCAGCAGGCAGAGCAGGGCAGCTATGAGGAAGGGCGCGAAGTTCTCGGTGCGCTTGCTGTATTCGCGTACGCGGATTTTGGTCTTCTCGAGCTGGTCAATCTCCTGATACACTTTCTTGAGCGTAGCGTTGTCCGTGGCGCGGAAATACTCGCCGCCGGTGGTCTGAGCGATCTGGCGGAGGGTGCCTTCGTCAAACTCGCCCGAGATGGTGGTGTACTGCGTGCCGATAGGCGTCTGATAGGGGATACGTGCTTCGCCTTTCGAACCTACGCCTATGGCGTAAACGCGAATGCCGAAGGTCTTGGCAATCTCGGCAGCGGTCTGCGGATCGATGTCGCCGCAGTTGTTGGAGCCGTCGGTCAGCAGGATCACTACCTTCGATTTCGTCGGGCTGTCTTTCATGCGGTTCACGGCATTGGCAAGGCCGAGTCCGATAGCCGTACCGTCGTCGATCATGCCGAAGCGGACCGACTGGAAGAGGTTGATCAGCACAGCGTGATCCGTAGTCAACGGGCACTGGGTAAAACTCTCGCCTGCGAACACTACCAGACCGATGTTGTCATTCGGGCGGTCGCTTACGAACTCGGTAGCCACCTGCTTGGCGGCCTCGAGGCGGTTCGGACGGAGGTCTTCTGCCTGCATGGTACCCGAGATATCGATGGCCATCATGATGTCGATGCCTTCGGTCGATTCTTTGCTCCAGCGGTTGCTCATCTGCGGGCGGGCCAGACACACGGTAAGCAGCACTACGGCCGCGCAGCGGAGTGCGAAGGGCACGTGCAGCAGATACAGGCGGGCCGACTTCGGCTGCTTGTGCAGGCTTTCCGTAGCCGACACCTGCAGGCTGGCGTCGCTCTTATGAAGCTCCCATACGTACCAGAAAACGATCGGCACGAGCAGGAGCAACAAGAATAAATATCCTGGTGATGCGAATGTCATAACTTATTCAACTTTTTCAAAATCAGCGTTTTCTACTTCGCCCTGCTGGCCTTTCTCTTCCTCCGTGGGCTTTGTTTCCTTTACGAAGGTGTAGGCTGCCATGAGCGAGAGCTCGTTTTCGTCGGGCGTGGGTTGCCACTTGGCGAACTTCACGAGGTCGGCCAATCGGAGCATCTTCTCCAGCTTCTGGTAGAGCTCTTTCTGGTCCTGCTCCGTGAGGATGGGCTTCATGGCGGCAAGGGTGTCGTCGGAAGTCTTCTCGGTAGAGCGTACGTCGTACCGACGGCCGATGTATTCGCGGATCACGTAGGTCAGTTCGCTGAAATAGCGCTTGTGCTCGCCTGTCTGCCAAGCTTTTTCTTCCTTGATCTTGTCGAGCTTCTCGAGAGCCACTTCATCGCACGGACGGAGCAGTTCGGGGTCGATTTTCTCCTCTTTGGCAGCCATGTGGCGGAGCCACCAGCGGTGGAGGAAATAAGCGCCTGCAGCGAGACCGGCCAAGAGGAGCGCAAGCAAGATCCAGCGGATGATGCCCCACCACCATATCTTCGCGCGCATCACCGGCTTGATGTCGGTAATGGCTTCGGTAGAGTCCATGGCAGCCAGGTCGAACGGCTGTACTACGTTGATGCTGAACGAGTTGCTCTTGATGGTGTCGCCGCCCACAACGAAGTTGAGGGGCTCTACGTAGAAGAGCGAGTCTTTAAACGAGGTCAGCGTCAGGTCCTGCTTGTAGCTGATGCGGCCGTCTTTCTCGCGGATGGTGTCGATCTTCGTGCGGTCTACCACCTCGATGCCGTCCGTTACCTGGCGGTCAATCAGCGGAAGCGCTACCTGTTCGCCTTCGCTCACGGTGGCGCTGAGATGGAGCGTAGTCTGGTCGCCGATGAAGAGCGTAGTGCTGTCCACCTGCGCGGAAACGACAACAGAGAGTAATATGGATAAAAAGAAGTTCATATTTTGAAGCCCCTTTCCTGCCCTTGGGCACCCTTCCCCCAACTGGGGCAAGGGCCGAGCGGATGTGGGGAAGTTTTACAATGTTTCTTTTATTGTTTGTAATGTCTTGTCCGGATCGCAGAGGATTTGTTCGTTAGTGAAACGGAGAACGCGAAATCCCATTTTCTCCAGATTGGATGTTCTCGTCTGATCTTCTTCTTTTTGTTCCTCGCAGTAGTGATAACCACCGTCAATTTCGAGGATCAGCTTTTTGTCAAGACATATAAAATCTGCAATATAGTCTTCAATAGGGTGCTGCCTACGGAATTTTACGCCGAGCGCGTTGTTCCGCAGCATTTGCCATAAACATCTTTCTGCTTCTGTGGGGTTCCTTCTATTTTTTCTGGAGAACTCTTTCAGAATGCCGTAGCGGTCTTCGAAGGCGGTATATATATTTGTAATATATCGGTCTTTCATTGCTGCTATGTTGTGCCGCTCATGATTCCTTGCCCCAGTTGGGGAAAGGACTCCGTCTGTTAGGGGCTTGACGGATTGATTGTAGTAATTTCCCCCTTGCCCCAGCTGGGGAAAGGGGTTGGGGAAAGGGGCTGGGAAAAAGGGGCTTTTATCTGAACAGCCTCAACAGCTTCTTCACGTAGTCTTCATCCGTGCGGATGCTGATGCTGTTGGTGCCGGTTTTCTTGAAGAGCATGTCCAGCGCCTGCTGGTTGTGCTGCCAGTTTTCGGCATATGCAGCGCGAACGCGGCTCTCGGCCGTATCTACCCAGATGCGCTCACCCGTCTCCGCGTCTTTCAGCTTCAGCAGGCCCACGTTGGGCATCTCGGCATCGCGGCGGTCGTAGATCTGTATCACGTTCAGATCGTGCTTGTTGCCTGCGATGAGCAGCGGCTTGCAGCCGGCTTTGGTGGCGGCAGTAGCGCAGAGCGCGTTGTCCTGGAAGTCGGAGATAACGAAAGCCGTGCAGCGTCTTTTCTGCGCGTTGGTGAAGTATTGGAGCGCGAGCTGGATGTCGGTCTTCTTCGATTCCGGTTCGAAACTGATCAGTTCGCGGATGATATGGAGCACGTGGGTCTTGCCCTTCTTCGGCGGGATAAATTTCTCTATCTTGTCGGTGAAGAAGATCACGCCCACTTTGTCGTTGTTCTCGATGGTGGAGAAGGCCAGCGTAGCGGCCACCTCGGCCAGCATATCGCGCTTCATCTGCGAGATAGTACCGAAGTTGCGGCTGCCGGATACGTCCACCAGGAGCATCACCGTCAGTTCGCGCTCTTCTTCGAACACCTTGATATAGGGTCGGTTGAGGCGGGCGGTAACGTTCCAGTCGATCGAGCGCACGTCGTCGCCGGGCTGATACTCTCTTACTTCGCTGAACGACATACCGCGGCCCTTGAACTGGCTGTGGTATTCGCCCGCGAAGATGTTTTTCGAGAGACCCCGGGTCTTGATCTCAATCTTGCGAACTTTCTGTAGTAATTCTTCCGATGTCATAATAAAAGTTTACGGCACCTGAACTTTGTTCAGAATCTCCGTAATGATATCTTCCTGGGTCATGTTGTTGGCTTCTGCCTCGTAGGTCAGACCGATGCGGTGGCGCAGCACATCGTAGCATACGGCGCGAACGTCTTCCGGCACTACGTAGCCGCGGCGATGGATGAAAGCATATGCGCGGGCTGCGAGGGCGAGGTTGATGCTCGCACGGGGCGAACCGCCGAAACCGATCATCTGCTTCAGCTCTTCCAGGCCGTAGTTTTCGGGGTAGCGGGTTGCGAATACGATGTCTACGATATATTTCTCGATCTTCTCATCGAGGTACACCTGACGCACTACTTCGCGCGCCTTGATGATGTCGTCGGTAGAGAGGATAGGGAGGATCTGCTTCTTCTCGCCGCTGATGTTCTGACGGATGATCAGCTGCTCCTCTTCTTTCTTCGGATAGCCGATCACTACCTTCAGCATGAAACGGTCGGTCTGTGCTTCCGGCAGCGGATAGGTGCCTTCCTGCTCGATCGGGTTCTGGGTAGCCAGTACGAGGAACGGAGCGGCCAACTTGTGGGTCTCTTCGCCGATCGTCACCTGACGCTCCTGCATAGCCTCGAGCAATGCCGACTGCACTTTAGCCGGGGCACGGTTGATCTCGTCGGCCAGTACGAAATTGGCGAAGATCGGACCTTTCTTTACGCGGAACTCTTCCTGCTTCTGGCTGTAGATCTGCGTACCGATCACGTCGGCCGGCAAGAGGTCGGGAGTAAACTGGATACGGCTGAAGTCGGCTTTGATCAGGTCGCTCAGCGTCTTGATGGCAAGCGTCTTGGCCAAACCCGGCACACCTTCCAGGAGGATGTGGCCGTCGGAGAGCAAACCGATAAGCAGGCTCTCTACCAGGTGCTTCTGACCTACGATCACTTGGTTCATGCCCATTGTCAGGGCGTCAACAAACGAACTCTCGCGCTCGATGCGCTCCTGAAGTTCGCGGATGTCTACTGGATTTTCCATTTTTCTGTATCTTCTTTTTTATATGATTTTCTGTCAGTTTTGTCGCTGTCCCCGTAGGGGCTGCGTGCCTATCTTCATTAACAAAATCTGTGCCAAGCGGGTAGGGCAACCTGCGCTATCGGAAATTATTTGTATAAATTACACGGTTTGGGGCTTGAGGTTAGAGGTTAATAATATTGATGAACTAGGACGCTGCGCTACTCTAGGAGCGCTAGCCGAACTAGATGGGAAGCCCGGCGGGCTTGCGAGAGCAAGAGTGCTCTCGCTGGAGAACGAAAAAAGAAGCAGGAAAGTCTACTCTACGTCTACTGTAAGTCTACTCGGCGGGAGCCGAGGAGAAGCCCCTTTCCCTCTATCCCTTTCGCCCAACTGGGGCAAGGGAGGTTGCGGATGTGGGAAGATTGTTGACTTCTGAAATCGAGTGCAAAGTTACTACATAAAAAGGCAAAAAGCAATAGTTGTCCCGATTCTTGAATACGGTTTGTCCCGATTGTTGTGATCTTCGTGGAACTGGAGCAGGCAAAGAAGCAACTGAGGCTCTGAGAAAGGGGTCCCGAAAAAGGAATCTATTACAATTACAGTTATTACAGTTAAAAAAACGAAGGGGTGCACAACCTCGAAACTTCTTCTAAAGACTTATAT